>NZ_JBNAZM010000019.1:0-87748 GCF_051195215.1 Arhodomonas sp. AD133
ACTAGTGCAGTCGTTCTTCCGTCACCCGGCCTGCCGATACACAATCGAACCTGACATTACTTTCTAAAAGATTAGTATTTCATCTTTCCACTCGTCAGGAAAACGTCTGGCGGAACTCTTCGTAATCCTTTTCCGGAGTGAACGTCACGTCCTCACCAAGCGCTTCAAAATGCTTTTCCCCACATTGAATCTTGGCTTTCTCGGAAGGACGGAGCGCATCGCTGAACAGGTCGCCCTTGGTCTCCACTACGAAATACAGTCGTTCCTTACCACGAACGTCGACCACCACCGCCCAGTCGGGATTGTAGCTGCCCAGCGGCGTGTCGATGCGGAACCACCATGGCAGTTTGGCGTAGACCTTGACCTCGTCGTTGCGCTCAAACGCTTCCGCGAAATTGGCTTCCACGTCGGAGTCATAAACCACGTGGTCGTAGACCGACTTCTCGCTCTCGATCATGTTGCGGCTGAGGTAGCCGAACAGCTCCTCCTCCTCGAACAGCTCCTGAGCATAGAAGTGGTCATCACCGATCTTCTGGTATTTGATGTCGTCCACGATGAACAGCCGCATCTGACGGCGTATGATCTCCAGCACCTGCTCGATGAATTTCTGCGGATTGTCACGGAAATCCTCCAACCTCTCACTGCGCACCAGAATTTCCACCAGCGTGCGTCGCGTCAGGTTGGTCTCGTTTTGCAGGAATCCGACAATGTCCGGAAGCTGGAAGTCACGAGCATCATAGGTAGCGGCAGCCTCCTTGACGGCCTCGGCATCCACCCCACCCCGGTTCACATCCAGCCGTGCCGTGCGGGTGACGAAACGGGCCTTGCCCACCCGGAGATTGTCGCGGATCTCTTCGGCGCAGCGCTCGATCAATGCCGCGGTGTCGAAATCCACCCGATACGTGGTGTGGTGCTTGATGCGATCCCAGAGCGCCTTGAAGTCGTCGCTCAGGTATACCGCCTTGTTCAGCTGCACCTTACGCCGGTCGTCCTTGTTCTGAATGTTCAGACGGCCGGCGACCTTGCGTAGCAGACCGGCAATGGCGTCAGCCTGCTCAACCGCCTCCTCGGGCAACGAAAGCGCACCACTTTTCAGGTCCTGTCGCAGGCTGTCCTGCACCTTGCCCCTGGCGTCGATATAGCCCTGTTCGTGGAGGTGCGTCCAGACATTTTCGGACGCCCCGACCCCGAAATAACCGGATTCGCCTTCGACGCCTTCCACGGGCATACCCGCGAAGAGATGCTTCTCCACCACGCCGAAGCGGATGCCCTCTTCCTGCTCGATCTCCGTCTGGAGCTGTCGGGCGAAATCCTCATAGGACTCGTTGGCCATGACGGTGAGGGTATTCACGTCGAAGCCATGCACTCGCTCGCCATCCTGGTTCACGGCCAGCCGTAGCCCACGCCCGATCTCCTGACGCTTCTTCATGGTGGAGCGGGTTTCGTTCAGCGTGCAGATCTGGAAAACGTTGGGGCTGTCCCAGCCTTCCTTGAGCGCGGAATGGGAGAAGATGAATTTCAGCCGGGACTCGAAACTCAGCAACCGCTCCTTGTCCTGCATGATGAGCTGGTAGGCGCTCTCATCGGCTTGCGTCTTGCCCTCGCCCCGGGAGTCCTTGAGCATGCCGCGGCCGCTGGCGTCCTTTTTCTTGTCCACGGCGAAGTAGCCGTCGTGGACGTCTTCCGACTCGGTCTCCAGGTCCACCTCGTCGAACAGGCTCCGGTACTTCGGCTTGCGGGCGGCCCGCACGTATTCCTCCTCGAACATGCGCGCGTACTTGCCCGGCTGCGGGTTACCGCCCTCGTCGTAGACCCGGTAGTTGGACACCCGGTCGATGAAGAACAGGCTCAGCACCTTGATGCCCCGAGGGGTTAACTTCAGCTCCTTGTCCAGGTGCTCCTCGATGGTCTTGCGAATCTGCAACCGCTTGTATTCGTCGTCGTCCACCTGGCCGATGGCCTCGCCCAGGCGAACAATGTCTGGCTTACTGGTGAAGTCGATGTACTCATTTTCACGTTCGCAGTAGATATCGTTAATAATGAAGCCGTCGTACAAGCTTCGTCCGCCGGCCACCTCCAGCAAGTCATCGCCCTGCCGAACCCACTTGGCCTTGCGCGCGACCTTGCCGCCCTTCTGCAGCACGTCCAGCTCCACCCGGGCGCGGATCGGACTCTTGCGATTGTCCACTGCCAGCAGCTTCACGTACGCCTTGTTGTGGCTGTCCTGCACCTCGATGCCGGCCACCTCGATCTGCTTGACCAGCTTGCGCTCGTAGGCGTCCACGGAGTCGAGCCGGTAGAGCATGTGGAGCTTGTCGAGATGTGTCGCAGAGTAGCGGAGGGTGCACAGCGGGTTCAGCGAGCGGATGGCCTCCCGGCTCTTGTCCGTGGTCGCGACGCTTTGCGGCTCGTCGATAATGACCACGGGGTTGGTGGCCTGGATAAACTCGATGGGCTTGTTGCCGGTCATCCGGTCGTGAGGGCGGTGAATGATGTTCGCCTTGTCCTCGCGCTCCGGGTCCACGAAACTGCGGCGGAAGGCGTCGATGTTGATCACCATGATCTGGATAGTGTCGCTGGTGGCGAAATTACGCACCTGGCCCAGCTTCTGGGAATCGTAGACGAAGTAGTCGAAGGGGGCGTTGTCATACAGCGCCTTGAAGTGCGGCTCGGTCATTTGGAGCGACTTGTACACGCCCTCCTTGATGGCCACCGACGGCACCACGACGATGAACTTGGTGAAACCGTAGCGTCGGTTCAGCTCGAATATCGTGCGCAGGTAGACGTACGTCTTCCCGGTGCCGGTCTCCATCTCCACGGTGAAGTCCAGCGAGTCCAGCTCAGTGGATGGCGCCAAGCCATTGCGAAGCTGAATGTCCCGCACGTTGTCCAGGATGTCCTCTTCCAGAAGCCGCAGCCGGTTACCCACGCCTAGATCGCCGCTTTCCTGGCCGAAGCTCATGGCCATCTGGGGCTCGCCGCGCAACGGGGCCACGGTGAAGTTCGTCTGACAGACTTCCTGGCCCTCGAACACGTCGGCCACCGCGTTTATGGCCTCGCGCTGATAGTCGAGATCCGCGTCGAACTGGATCTTCATCGATCACTTCCCCCGTCATTCCCCCCGTCGCGCCCGGGGGACTTGCGCGCCAGATTCTCCAGCGCGCGCAACGTCTCTTCTTCGCCCGTGGCTTCCTTCAGCGCGCGCCGGCGCTCCTCGAAACGGGCATACTCGGCCTTAGCCTTCTTGTCGGCGGTGCTCTTGCGAACGCTACCGTGGCCGCTCAGCACGGCCCGGTCGTTGAAATCCAGAAACTGGTCCAGCTTCGCCTGCCAATCCTTCATGAAGACCTGTTTGCGCCGACTGGCCTGATCCTCGGCGAAATCCAGCCACATGGTCACGATCCGGTTCAGGTTCGTGATCTCTTCGGCCCGCAGATAGTTCTTGGCCACCGTGACGTCGGCGGAGCGCACTTCGTCACCCTTCCAGCTCGCCAGGCCCATGTTGGGTGCGGTGTGGTCGGCGCGGCTGTGAATCAGCTCCGGGGCCGTCTGCCCGGTGGCGGCATAGTGGAGTTTGTTCTGCGTGTGCTGGAAGAAGCGCTGGGTATCTTCGGCGCTGGGCTCGTAATCGGCCGCCAGGGCGAAGATCTCCCGCACCCGCAGGTACATCCGGCGCTCGCTGGCGCGGATGTCGCGGATACGCTCCAGCAGCTCGTCGAAGTAGTCGGGCACGCCGGGTCCGGGCGGGTTGCGCAACCGCTCGTCGTCCATGGCGAAGCCCTTGGTGAGGTATTCCCGCAGCCGATCGGTGGCCCAGCGGCGGAACTGAGTGCCCCGGTGGCTGCGCACCCGGTAGCCGACGGCCAGCACGGCATCCAGGTTGTAGTGGGCTATCTCGCGGGAGACCTCACGCCCACCCTCCTGGCGAACTATTAGAAACTGTCTAATAGTTCGATCCCGATCCAGCTCACCGGACTCGAAGCAGGCGCGTAGGTGGGCGTTGATGGTCGGCACTGTGACCTGATACAGCTCAGACATCAGTGCCTGTGTCAGCCAGACCGTGTCGTCCTCGAACCGGCATTCGATGCGTGTCCTTCCATCTTCCGTCTGATAGAACAGCACCTCGCCGGAGGCGGAGCGCACGTCGTCTTCCGGTTGTTCCAGCGCTCCTCGCTCGTCGTATTGATCATCGCCCATTGCCTATCCCTCCCTGGTCACAAGCTCTTCACGTCCTCGATGCCTGCCTGACGCAAAATCTGCACCGTATTGGTCTTGACCACGTCATCGGCGAAACCGGCGTCCTTGAACACCACCCGCATGACCTCCGGGGTCAGCTCGTCCTTCAGGGCGGCGATGCCGTTGACGACCTCAAGATCAGTGTTGTCCGCCAGGCAGACCACCAGCGCACCGGCCCCTATGATGTAGACGGTTTTGCCGGCGATCTGGCGCTCCTCGATGGGCACGGCCAGATCCAGGCCGTATTTGAGGAGCAGCTCGTAGAGAACATCGCGCTCGGTGCGGTCGGATTTGATGTTCTCGACGGCATCGAAGAGGGAGGTCTTCAGATCGTTGGCGTTCGGGTCCCAGGGGCGGATGTTGCTAGCGCTAAGCTTGAGGACCTTGAAGCCCAGGTCCAGCTCAGCGGCACCTTCTGCCCCGTCGGGTTGTTCCTCGTGAATGGCCTCACCCGCCGCGCGAAGCCGGGCCTTGCCCATGTCGGCGATAGTAGAGTAGTCCTCGGCTTCCGTTCGCTCTGGGAGCTGGGCAAGCAGAAAGCGTCGGTTACCGCCGTCTTCGGCATTGAGCTGCATGGTGGCATCGCCGACAGTCCCTGAACCAGAGAAAAAGTCCAGAACGATAGCTTCCTCAGTCGGTGTTGTGCCAATACGAAGCATCTGTTGTATCAATCGAACTGGCTTAGGAGTATCAAATACTGAATCGGAAGAGTCGAAATTGATACGTCGAAGCAACTCTTTCTTTGCTTCTTGCGTATGCCCAACCTCATCGTATTTCCACAAAGTCTGGGGCACGCGACCACTCGATACTTCTTCTCGAAACCGTTTTACCGCGGGTTGGTTATCACCATTTCTCCCCCACCAGATGCGACCATCCGCATCAAGTTCCTTAAACTTCTCTTCGGAATACACCCAGTATCGACCGGATGGCGGCCCCTCAATAACACGACCGCTCGGAGTCCTCACTGAGTAAACTCCTTTGCTGTAATAATTTCGAGCGGACATTCCGTCGGCGCGCCAAGGGCCTCTTGGGTCATCATCAGGGTTCGAATAATGTGCGTCCTGGGCATCCGTTCGAGGTAGAAGCTCAGGCACCCAAGAGTCTGCCGAGCGGGAATAAACTACAACATAATCGTGATCTACCGAAAAATGCCGAGCGCTATTTTTTGGTGCGTAAACCTTCTGCCAAATAACAGAGGCGATAAAGTTTTCCGGCCCAAATATCTCGTCCATGATTTGCCGCAGGTTCTGCACCTCATGGTCGTCAATAGAAACGAAGATCACCCCATCATCCCGGAGCAGGTTCCGAGCCAACCTTAGCCGCGGATACATCATATTCAGCCAGTTCGTGTGATAGCGGCCGGAGGACTCGGAGTTGGCCGATACCTTGAAGCCCTGGTCATCGATCTGGCCGGTGTAGCGCAGGTAGGTATCCAGGTTGTCCTGAAAGCGGTCCGGATAGATGAACTCGCCGCCGGTATTGTAAGGCGGGTCGATGTAAATCATCTTCACCCGCTTGTGGTAGGACTTCTGCAGGAGCTTGAGCACCTCCAGGTTGTCCCCCTCGATGAACAGATTCTGCGTGCTCTCCCAGTTGACGGACTCCTCCGGGCAGGGGCGCAGGGTGCCGGCCGAGGGGGTCTGAGCGATCTGCCTGGCGCGGGCCTTGCCGTGCCAGGTGAAGCTGTAGCGCTCGCGCTGATCCTCCACATTGTCGCCAAGGATCTGCCGCAGCGCATCGAAGTCCACCTTCCAGCGCGGCCCATCCCGGTCCGAGCCTTCGGTGAACGCGTCGGGGAAGAGCTCGCGGAGCTTGTCGATATTGTCCTGAACGATGTCCGGCGAGGCGCCGTCCTGCTTCGGGTCCAGCTTGTCCATGGTCTGCCTTGGTGTCGTCTAAAGCCCGGCGGTGGTCTGCCGGAGCTCTTGTTCCAGTTGCTTGATGCGGGTGTTCAGCTCCACCTGGCGGTTGAAGCGTGATTCTTTCTTGATCTCGGCCCGCAGCCGGGTGATTTCGCCTTCCAGCCGGTGGCATTCGGTGAGCATGTCACGCCGCTTCGCTTGCTGCTCGGCCCGTGACGGTACACGGAACTCGCCGGTGAGGCGGGCGCAGGCCAGTGCCAGAAGACGTTGATGCCATCCGTCGTAGAGCGCGTAGTAGTGAGTCTGGGGCTGTTGGGCCACCGCCAGGCTGTCCAGGAACGCCTGCTCCACCGCGTCCAGCGCACCGGGCGCCATCCAGCGGGTAGCCTGGATCTCTTCGGCCACCACCGCACCCTGCTCGGCCCGGCTGGCGCGCTTGTGGGCGGTGCTCACCGCGAACCGGTCATTGTGCACGAGGACCAGGAGCAGCGGATAGGGAATCGCCCGGTGGATGATCTCGGCCAGGCGCTGGGCACGTTTGGTCTCCCGAAGCTCGATCTCGACCACCGCCAGCTCCGGGTAGTCCCTTTCGTCGTCCTGATAAGGGCTTACGGGCACGGTGCTGGGCTTGAGGGTGTACTGCCAGGTCACCGCCTCCACGTCGTCGGTAAACGCCCGGCGGTCCGCCGCCGACAGTTCGGCGTTCTCGAAGAAGAGCTTCTTGTAGACCCGCTTTCCCAGATGGGCCGCATCCGGCAGGGCCAGGTGTTCGTACACCGCGTGCATCACACCGCCTCGGCGCCGTCCAGGATGATGAGGTAGCTGACCACCTCGAAGTCATTCATGCCCTGGAAGCTGTCGCGGCTGATGACCGTGCCGCCGGGTCGGAACAGGCTCTCCACGCCCCGCTCCTCCGCCTTGCCGGTGACGGCGGCCACGGCACGGGCCAGGAGCTCACGGTAATGGGCCATCTCCCAGCCGTCGCCGGTGGCGTGGTTGAAACGGGCCACGGCCATGTCGTCCGGGTGGCCCCGACCCAGGGTCAGGCGCTTGAGGGCATCCAGAACGCGCCGGGTGTGGGTGAAGTTCATCCGCACCTCGCCGTCGTCGCCCACGTATACGAGGTAATGGGGCGCCAGGGGGTACGTCGGATCGCCCTGGACGCGGGCGTTCATGTTGCGCAAACAGAAGATCGCCCCCGGCCCCAGGTCTTCGCGCTCCACCAGATCGTCGATGGGCGTGACGGCGAAGGCGCCCAGGGGCATGCGCGCCAGGCGCTCGCCGTGCTCCTTGAGGTACTCGCCCAGGTCCATGCGGTAATCGTTAAGCGTGAGGTCCGTGATGGAGATACCGTCGGAGAGGTCCTCGATGCTGGGCACGTCGTTCTGTAGCTGGTGGAGCTGCCGCCGACGGTACTCCAGGTCGTTCATGGCATCGCCTTCGGCGTACTCGATGACGTTTTCCTCGCCGGTGGCGGAGATGTCCAGCAGCACCATCCGTCCGGCCACCCGGGCCTCCAGGTCGATGTACTCATCCAGCTCCATGTTCGGCCAGAAGTTGACCAGCTGGATGACGTCGTTGGTGGAGCCGAGCCGGTCGATGCGGCCGAAGCGTTGGATGATGCGCACCGGGTTCCAGTGGATGTCGTAGTTCACCAGGAAGTCGCAGTCCTGGAGGTTCTGGCCCTCGGAGATGCAGTCCGTGGCAATGAGGATATCGATCTCCGGCTGACCTTCGCCGGCGCGCTCCTTAGACACCGGCGAGAACGCGGTCAGGATGGACGGAATATCCCGCCGCAGGCCCGGAAGGGTGCTGCGGTTGCCGTGGGAGTGGCCGGTGACCTTGCCGCTGTGCAGGCCCAGCTCGTCCCGAGCCCACTCGGCGATCTGCTCGTAGAGGTATTCGGCGGTATCCGCGAAGGCGGTGAATACCAGCACCTTGCGGTTGCGGGGGTTGATCGGGTTGCCCGCCTTCTCCCGGATCTGTTCCTTGAGTCCGGCGAGCTTGGCGTCCCGCTCGGCAGTGACGTCCCGCGCCTCGCGCAGCAGCTTGACCAGCTGCGCCTCGTCCTCCTCCAGCTCCTGGCGCCAGCGGACGCGGTCCACGTCCTGGATGAGCACCTTGACCTTGCTGCCCACCAGGTAAGGATCGAAGGCCTCGTCCTCCACCTCGATGTCCTCGATGCCCCATTCCTCGATGTCCGTGGCATCGTGATTGTTCAGCTTTTCCTTAAGCTCGCGTACGCCGCCCAGGAGCTTTTCGACGGTCAGCGCGAAGGCGTGGATGGAGCTTTCCATGCGCTTCAGCATGTTCACACGCATGAGGTGAATGAGGCTTTCCTCCCGGTCCATCTGCTTAAAGACCGAGCCGCCGGCCACCTGCATGTCGTACTTGCGGCTGTACTCCTCCAATTTCTCCGGAAGGACGTACTTCAACGGCGCGTAGGCACTGAGATTGAGCCGGCGAATGTCGCGGTTGATCTCCCGCAGCTCCGGGAATCGTTCGGCTGTGTCGATGGGCGGGTAGAGATTCCGGGGGGAGAGGCGCTTCGGGAAGGCACCGATCTCGCCCATGTCGTAATACTTCTCGATGTGCTTGCGGGAGCGAGCGATGGTGAGGCGATCCAGCAGGCTGAAATAGTCGAAGTTCAGTGCCTCCAGCAGCCGCTCGGAAGTGCGCCGTTCCTCGCCTTCCCGTAGCCAGGCATTGAAACGCTTCTGGGCCTTGCCCAGCGTGTTGTCGATACTGGCGATACCCTCCGGGTACAGGGCGTCATCCCGCCCCTCCGTGATGAAGGCGATCTGGTTCTTCAGGTCGTTCATGCGGTTGTTGACCGGCGTCGCCGAGAGCATGAGCACCTTGGTCTTCACACCCGCCTGGATGATGTCACGCATGAGCCGGCCGTAGCGGGTCAGGCCATCCTTGCGCGGTGGGTTGTTGCGGAAGTTGTGGGACTCATCGATGACCACCAGGTCGTAGTTGCCCCAGTTGACCGTTTCCAGGTTGATCTCGCCGGACTTGCCGCTCTCGCGGGTGAGGTCGGTGTGGTTGAGCACATCGAAGTTGAAGCGGTCCTCCGCCAGGAGGTTACGGGTGTCATTGACCGTGTAGAGGGTCCAGTTCTCGCGCAGCTTCTTGGGGGCCAGAACCAGCACTCTGTCGTTACGCAGCTCGTAGTATTTCATGATGGCCAGCGCCTCGAAGGTCTTACCCAGACCCACGCTGTCGGCCAGGATGCATCCGTTGAAGCGCTCCATCTTGTCGATGGCACCGAGCACACCATCTCGCTGGAAACGATAGAGTTTGTTCCAGACTACCGTGTCCTTGATGCCGGTTCGGGTCTTTATGATGTTTTCTTCGTCCAGCTCGCCGAGATAGTCGCGAAACAGACTGTGCAGCGTGAGATAATAGATAAGTTCCGGCGATTTACTCTCGTGGACATCCCGCAGCCGGCCGAGTAACTCCGCCTTGATATCCTTCACCGCATCCTGTTCATCCCAGATACCGTCAAACCACTTCAGGAGCGCGTTCGTTACATCAGGTTCAGAGGACGCCGTGTTCATGTCGTACCCGGTTCCAGGGACACGACCTAGACCTACCGAAGTGAATTGCGAGCTGCCGTGAATGGCTAGTGTTTCACCGTCCGGATTGGAGACGTGAAAAAGGTTATGAGTGGCGGGCCGCAAAACAGTGCGGACCTGAGCACGAGCGTCGATCCAGTTTGCACACTCACGCGCCAACGCGGCCATAACCAGGCTATTGCGAAACTGTCGATCGGCCTCCCCGCCAAGAAGGGATTCCACGCATGTGTCGCCTTCCACGCCCGGCGACGAGGGCAGGAGGAGCCGAACAAGCTCCGCCCGTCGCAACGCCGTTCGCAAGCCATGATAGGCGAATATCGAGAAGGCGGAAGTCAGAATCGAGAGGCAGGCGCGATCCTCGATGCTTTCCGAAAGCAGCTCGCCGAGATTGCCGTGTGCCCTGTTGTCGATCAGCATGCCGTCTACTCACGCTGGCCCGTCACCCTGGCAGCCTTTGCCCCCGGAAACGCGGGCGACGGCCACCTGGCCCCGTAGAATGCAAGCATGCCTGACTATCGGCAAACCTCTCGTTAAGCGATTACTCCCCATACAGACATAATCGAGTATCCGACGTCGGTCACTCCACCGTCACCGACTTCGCCAGGTTCCGCGGTCGGTCTGTCCACTTTCCCGACTTAGATCCACTCATAAGTAGAGACTCCGGCGTGACCGCGGTCGTTGAGGAACTCGTCGGTGAGATGTCGCCGAGCGACTCGTGGAGACGGATGGTGTGGTACTCGGCAAGCCAGCCCTCTCGGGTTGGGAGCGCCTCAACCTTCATGGTCCAGGAACGGAGGAAGGCCTCCAGGTCCACGCCGATGGGGCCCCGCACGTGACCGCATACAGGGCAAGGCGGCGGATCCAGTGCCACACACCAAAGGTGGATATCGGTGTCCGGCACGCTGCGCGGCGGTGGCGCCGGGGGCCATGTGTTCGCCGTGCCGGCGCCGGCGCGAAGCGTGTTGCCGTCGCTCATGAAGCCACCGGGACGTCCTCATCGAGACAATCGGTCAATTGCCGGGCGAGCATGGCAACGTGGGGTTCGCGCAGCATCGTGTAGTGATCTCCGGGGACGGTGTGACATGTCACCCCGCCCCTGGCGAATTCATCCCAGCCCGGTCCCGCGGTGATGGGACTGGCGAGGGGCGTTTCGGCCTCGATCAGCGTGAGGTGGCCCGCGTACGGTGCCGGCACGTAGTCGTGCATCGCCCGCAGATTGGCGGTGAACACCCGCAGTTGCTGGTGGAGCCCTGGCATGGCCAGATCCGGCGGCACCAGGCCTGCCTTGCGTGCGTGCTCCAGGACACAGGCCAGCTGTTGCTCGGCGCTGAGGTGCCAGAAATCACGCGAAGAGACGGTGACTTCATGCGGACTCAGGCCGAGCTCCCGCATGAACGCCGCCAGCGCGGCGGATTGTTCCACCTGTGCAGCATCGGTTTCCGGTGCCGGGCTCGGGGCATCGATCAGCAGAAGTCTTGCCACGGACTGGCCCTGTGCCTCGAGTTGGCGGGCCATTTCGAAGGCGATCACCCCGCCCATGGACCAGCCGCCCAGGACGTACGGACCCGTGGGCTGCACGCGCTGGAGTTCCCGGACATAGGCCTGGGCCATGTCCTCGATCCGGGTATGGGGCTCCGGCTGCCACAACCCGGCGGCTTCCAGCGCGTAGAAGGGCCGATCGTTGCCCAGGGCCGCCGCCAGCTCCATATAGCAGAAGGCGGTCCCGCCCACCGGGTGAACACAGAACAACGGCGGCTTCGCACCGTGTGGCTGAACGGCGAGCATCGGCGAGCCGGTCTCGGGCTGCTCACGGAGCAGGCAGGCCTGCTGTTCGATGGTGCGCCCCTGGATCAGGCTGGAGACGGGGAGCTCCCGATCGAATACGCTGTGGATCCGGGCGACCAGCCGCATGGCGAGCAGGGAGTGGCCCCCGAGCTGGAAGAAGTCGTCGGTCACCCCGATGGACTGCCCAGGGAAGAACGCCTCCCAGATGTGACGCAGTTGCAGCTCCACCGGATCCCGTGGGGGCGTGGTCGTCCCAGTGCGCCCGGAGACAGTCCTTGCCTGCTGGGCGAGAGCGGCGCGATCGAGCTTGTCGTTGTTCGTCCGCGGCAGCGTGTCCAGCACCTGAATTGTGGATGGCACCATGTAATCGGGCAGCCGTTGCGCCGCATGGCGTTGGAGGTCGCTTTCGGCGATGTTCTCCCCGGCCACCACGAATGCAGCCAGCTCCAGCTCGCCACGGCGGTTCTCGCGGGGCACGACCGCCGCGTCCCGCACGGCCTGGTGCGCCGCCAACACAGCCTCGACCTCGCCCGGCTCCACGCGGAAACCGCGTATCTTGAGCTGTTCATCGACACGCCCGAGGAATTCGATGCTGCCGTCGGGCAGCCAGCGCCCCAGGTCGCCTGTCCGGTACAGCCGCTCACCCGGGGTGTCGGCGAATGGATCGGCGATGAACTGCGCGGCGGTGGCCTGCGGCCGGTTGAGGTACCCGCGCGCCAGCCCGGCACCGCCGATATGCAGTTCGCCGGCGGCGCCCACGGGCACCGGCTGGCGGTAGCGGTCCAGCAGATAGATCCTGGTGTTGGCGATGGGGCGCCCTATGGGGACGACTGCTTGCTCGTCCGTGGGCCGGCAGGCCCAGTGAGCGGCGTCGATGGTTGCCTCGCTGGGGCCGTAGAGATGGTGCAGTTGCGCGGATAGGCACGCAAAGAATCGGTCCCGCAGCCCCGGTGACAAAGGCTCTCCGCCGGTGAATACATACCGCAGACTGTTGCACCCGTCGATGCCCGGTTGCTCCAGTAGCGTATCCAGCAGGGAAGGGACGCCCTGCAGCACGGTCACCTGTTGCTCCTGTATCAGCCGTACCAGGCAGGCGCTGTCGGATTCCGTGCCGGGCGGGGGCATGACCACGCCGGCGCCGGCCGCCAGCGGCCCGAAAAGCTCCCAGACGGCAGGATCGAAACCCACTGGGGTACGCTGGAGAACCCTGTCCGTCGTATTTAGCGGGAAGGCACGCTGGCGCCAGTGCAGCTGATTGCAGATCGCCTGGTGCGGGATCATTACGCCCTTGGGTTCGCCGGTGGAACCGGAGGTATAGATGACGTACGCGAGATTCCCGACACGGGCCCGGTCAGCGGGTTTGTCCGTGCTCTCCGTGGCAAGCTCGCGGCATTCCGGGTCCAGCGCCAGGACCCGCGGGGGATCCTCGGGAAGGCCGCCGAGCAGATCAGGCTGGGTCAGCAGGACAGTTGCCTGCGCGTCCTTTAGCATGGTGCGCCGTCGCTCCGGCGGGTGGTCGGGGTCGAGTGGCAGGTACGCTCCGCCCGCCTTGAGAACGCCCAGCACGGCGACCACGCTCTCCGGCGAGCGCTGCATGGACACGGCTACCACGGCATCCGGTTCCACGCCCATCGCCTGCAGGCGATGGGCAAGCTGGTTGGCGCGCTGGTCGAGCGCCTGGTACGTCAGGCTGGCGCCCTCCTGAACCACCGCCACCGCGTGCGGGGTCTGTTCCGCTTGCCTTTCCACGAGCTGGTGCAGGCACGCCGGGGCGCCGAAATCGGCCGCGGTATCGTTCCACTCCACCAGCACTTCGCGTCGTTCCGCATCGCTCAGCATCGGCAGGGCGGACAGGCGCCGTTCGGCGTCAGCAACGATCCCTTCCAGCAGCGTCCGGAAATGTGCCAGGAAACGCTCGATGGTCGCGGCATCGAAACGCTCGGCGTTGTACTCCAGGGTCCCGCCGAGCCGTTCGCCGACATCGGCGAGGAGGACGAGATCGCTCACCGCCGTACCGCTCTCAACCGCCATTGACTGCACGTCGGGGCCGCCCATTCCCAGCTCCGGGACCTGGGTGTTGTGCAGGACCAGCATCGCCTCGAACAGCGGGGTGCGGCCGGGGCCGCGCTCGGGCTGGAGGGCGTCGACGACCCGGTCGAAGGGAGCATCCTGGTGCGCCAACCCCTCCAGCGTGGTATGCCTGACCCGCTGCAGCAGTTGCCGGAAGGTGGGTTCCCCGGAGAGATCCGAGCGCAGGACCAGGGTGTTGATGAAGCAGCCGGCCACGTCTTCGGTGCCCGGCAGGTCGCGGGTGGATACCGCCGTACCGACGCAGATGTCCTCGTCTCCGGAATAACGGTGCAGCAACGTCTGGAAGGCGGCGAGCAGGGTCATGAACAGCGTGGCCCCTTCCCGGTTGCTCAGCGTCTGCAAGGCGGCGGTCAACTCCGCGGACAGTTCGAAACGCTTGTGCGCACCGCGGGCGCCAGGGGCCGACGGCGCGGCCGGCGTGCCGGGTAGGCGCACAGCGGCGGGCGCGCCGGCGAGCTGGCGTTTCCAGTATTTCAGCTGTGGCTCCATTACGTCCTCCAGCCGCGCCCGCTGGTGCTGGATGTAATCCAGATAGCTGGCCGGTGGCGGGGGCAGGGAGGCGGGCTGCCCTTGGGAGAGCGTCCCGTACAGCACCGCGATCTCCCGGAGAAGCATGTTCATGACCACGGCGTCGCAGGCGATGTGGTGGACGACCAGCAGCAGGGCGTGCTCCTCGCGCGCCAGGCGGTAGATGCAGGCGCGCATCAGCGGGCCGCGGCTCAAGTCGAACGGGCGCTGGATCGCCTCGGTCGTCCGTCGGGACAGCTCGGCCTCCCGGTCCGATTCCGCCAGCCCGGTGAGGTCCACCGTCTCCGACGCCCAAGCGGCTGTGGGCGCGAAGACCTGCACCGGTTCCCCGTCCACGTCCTGGAAGGTGGCGCGCAAGACCTCGTGCCGCTGGAGGACCTCGTTGATGCTGCTTTCCAGCGCCGTGACGTCCAGGGGGCCGGACAGGCGCGCCGCCGCGGGCAGGTTGTAGGCTGGATTGTCGGGATCGACCCGGTGGAGGAACCAGAATCGCCGCTGCTCAAAGGACAGCGGGTGCCGGGTGTCGTCGTCGGCCGCCGGTTCCCGCGCCGGTTCGCCGAGCGTTGCCGCGGGGCTTGTTGCGTCCAGCTCGAGCTCATCGAGCAGCGTGGCCGCCAGCTCCACGCCGCTGGTCCCCTTGAGGATCTTTACCACCGGAATAGAGACGGCCAGGTCCACCTTGAAGGCGGTAGCGAGCTCCACCGCCATCAACGAGTCGAACCCGAGCTGGGCGAACTCCCGCTCCAGGTCCACCTTCTCCGGGGTGGTGCCAATGACCTTGGCTACCTTGTGCTGCACGTATCTCTCCAACACCTCCCGGCGCTCGTCCGCTGCCGCGCCACGCACCAGGGTCAGCGGGGATTCGGTAACGTCCTGCGTCGCGTCGGCGTCCTGCCGCGTAGCCCCCACAAAATGCTCGAAGCGCCGGGAGGCAGCCGCCAGGGGATTCAGCGCTGCCCACTGGGACCAGTCCATGCGGGCGGCAACCACGTGCGTGAGATCATGGCGCAGCAGCTCTGCAAGCGTATCCAGGGCCTGTGGCGGCGAGAAGGCGGTGAAGCCGCCGCGGTCCAGGTACTGTGCGGTCTCCGGGTGCCGGGCTACGTATCCCACGTCGGCCAGGGCGCCCCAGCCGATGGTCAGCGCGGGCAGGTCAAGTGCCTGCCGGTGCGCCGCCAGGGAATCCAGGAAGGCGTTGGCCGCGGCATAGTTCGCCTGCAACGGATGACCGATCACCGACGCCATGGAGGAGAACAGGACGAAGTAGTCGAGACGCTCCCGCCGCGTGAGCCGATGGAGGTTCCACGCCCCGGCGACCTTCGGTGCCAGCACGTCATGGAACCGCTTTTCGTCGAGGCGGGTGAGCACGTCGTCGTCCAGGACCATGGCCGTGTGGAAGATCCCTTTTAGCGGCGGAAGCTCGCGCCGGATGTACTCCAGGACCCGGGCCACGTCCTCCTCGCGGGTCACGTCCGCCTGCATGGTGATCACCCGCGCACCTGAATCGCGCAACGCGGCCAGGGCAGCACCGTCGTCTTTGGGCGTGCCGCTGCGGCTTGTCAGCACCAGGTTCTGCGCGCCCTGCTCGACCAGCCATTGGGCCACGGCCAGGCCGAAGCCGCCCAGGCCGCCGGTGAGCAGATACGTGGCGTCGGCGCGACACGCCGGCACCTCGCGGTGCGTGCGTACCGGGTAGGAGGGCTCGCGCGCGGTGAGCACCACCTTGCCGATTTGCTTCGCCTGGGCCATATGGCGGAACGCCTGCTCGGCCTCGGCCAGGTCGAACGCGGTGTGCGGAACCAGGGGCAGCCCGCCTTCGGTGACATCCCGGAGCACGTCGGCCAGCAGCGACCTGGCCAGCTCCGGCCGATCCAGGGCCAGCTGAACCAGGTCCACCGCATGGAAGGAGAGGTTGCGCTGAAACGGCAGCAGCCCGAGCCGGGCATTCTCGTAGATGTCGCGCTTGCCCAGCTCGATAAACCGGCCATAGGGCCGCAGGATGTCGATGCCCTTGACAAGCGCCTCGCCCGCCAGGGAGTTGAGGACCACGTCGACGCCTTCCCCGTCCGTGCGGCTGAGTATCTCGTCGGCGAACGCCAGCGAGCGGGAATCCATTACGTGCTCGATCCCCAAAGATTGCAGATACGCGCGCTTCTCCGGCGTCCCCGCGGTGGCGTAAACCTCGGCGCCCGCGCGGCGGCAATACGCGATGGCGGCCAGGCCGACCGCGCCGGCGGCGGAGTGGACGAGCACGCGCTCACCGGCGGTGATCCGCGCCAAGTGATTGAGCGCGTAGTCGGCCGTGACAAACGCGTTCAGAACGCCGGCGCCTTCTTCGAAGGACAGGGATGACGGTTTGCGTATGGCGAGGTCCGCGCGAGCGATCACCCGCGAGCCATGAGTCCCCGACGCCAGCGCCATGACCTCGTCACCGGCCCGGAACTCCTCCACCCCCTCGCCGCAGGCGACAACGATGCCGGCACACTCGCTGCCCAGGCAGGAAGCACCGGACTCGCGCGCAAAGACCGCCGCCGGCAACATGCCCAGCGCGTGGAGCACGTCGCGGAAGCTCAGTCCCGACGCCATCACCCTGATGGACAGCTCCCCCGGGCCGGGCTCAGCGGGCGGCGCCGCCTGGAGCCCAAGGCTCTCGAGTGCGCCCGGCGTACCGATGTCCAGGTGAAATACTGCCTCATCCGGCGACAGCCGGTCCGTCTCCTCCCGGACCCTCGAGCTGTCCAGCACCACCCGATGCAGCCGCCGAACCAGGCGCTGCCGGCCACGCAACGCCAGCTCCTCGTCCGTGCCGTCACCGCACAGCTCCTGGACGAGTGCGTCGATCTCGTCGCGTCCCGGCGTCGGGCTGAGGTCCAGCAGGCGGCAGGGCACCTCCGCGTGCTCGTTCATGAGTACCCGGCCCAATCCCCAGAGGGTCGCCTGCGCCATGTTCGGTGCTGCGTCGTGACCGGCCACGGGCTGTGAGCCGGAGGTAACCAGCCAGATCTGCGGAACGCGCTCGGCGCCTTGCTGGAGGGCCTGCATCAGGCCCAGTACGCTGTCGCAGCCCAGCGCCTGCGACGCCATCAGTGCCGCCGTGTCGGGTTCATCACCCGCCGGGGCGTCCAGGCTCCATAGGTGGATTACCCCATGGAGGGGGTTGCCGGCCCCGTCGAGGTCTGCCAGCAAGCGCAGGCTCGCGCCGCTGGCATCGTTCGGCGGCAGCTCGAACACGCCGTCCCCGCGGCGGCGATACGCCTCCCCGCGGCAGGCCAGGGTGCAAGCGTCACCCCGCGCCTGCAGCGCCGCCGCAAGGGTCGTGGCGATACCGGCGCTGTCGGCGAAGATCAGCCAGTGTCGTCCTGCGTCCTCGGCGGTCACCGAGCCGGCCTGCGCGGCTGTTGGGGCCTGCGCCAACAGTACGGTATTGAGCTCGCCCCCATCGCGCTCGCCCTGGAACAGGGGGGTCACTTCTTCAAAGCCTTGCTGCTCCAGAAGTGCTTGCCACCCGACGGCCTGGAGAAGCGGTTGCCGGGACCGCAGGTCGGCATCTGCGAACCGCCACCAGCCGTCGAGCAGACCGAAGACCAGGTTGAACCAGCCCGCCGGACGGGTGAGCTCCAGCAGGGTCAGCAGCCCGCCGGGGGCCAGTAGATCTTGCACGTGATCGAGGGTGGTACGCAGCGTGGCGGTCGTGTGAAGTACGTTGGCCGCTATGATCAGGTCGAAGCTATGACGCTCGAAGCCCTGGGCCGCCGGATCCGTCTCGATGTCCAGAACCGCGTAACGGATGCCCGCGTGCTCGGCAAAGCGTTCCTGCGCGCGCGTGAGGAAATGGGGCGAGATGTCGGTGAATACGTACTCCGTCCCCGCCGGCAATCGGGGCAGGACGGTGGCGGTGGCCGCTCCCGTGCCGGCGCCGATTTCCAGCACCCGCAGCGGCGGCGCGCTGGCAGGCCGGTTGTCGACGGCGGCGGCCACGGCATCGGCGACCAGCTCGTGGTAGGCGTGGCCGAGCGGACTGGCGTGGTATAGCTGTGTCAGTAGCTGGAGTGATTCGTCGGTTAGCAGGATCTCGCGAGCATCGAGGTCTCCGCGCAGAATGTCCGCCAGGTGCGCCCCGGTCTGCCGCACCAGCTCGGCCTTGGCCGCATATGCCGGGAAGTCCGCGACCAGCGTGTCAAGCTGGCCGTGCAGCTCGGGGTGACCGCGCGGGACGCCCGCACCATCCCCGGGGGACGCCTCGGCACCGGGTTCGAGCATCCGCAGCAGCTGGGCGAGGAGGCGCTGGTAGCCGGGGACGATGCCCAGCGTCTCGGCGACGGTCTCGGCGGATGCGGCCCTATCGCGCCGGGCATTCCATCCCAGCTCTTCCAGGGCGGCCAGGGCGAAGCCGGTGGCGATGCGGGCGAGAGCCGGCTCAACGGTGTCGTAGTAGTCCTGGGCGCCGGAGGCGGCCTCCGGGCCCACGCGCTGCCGCTGGAGCGTCGCGAAGATGTCGGCCGCGCCGGGCAGATCCGGCGGCGGTCGTTCCCCGGCCACTGCCGGTACCGGGAGCGGTTCCTCCTCCCAGCGCAACTCGTACAGCCACTCGTCGATTTCCCGCGGCTCAGGCGGCCGCGCTTCATCCAGAATCCGGATGCGGAGCCCTTCGCAGGCAATGGCCACGGCGCCGTCGTCGTCCACCAGCCGGATGTCGCCTTCGAGCTGCGTCTCGTCGCCGTGGCGCAGCACCATGTGGGCCCAGAACTGCCGGCCCACCTCCTGGCGATAGACGATCCGGTCGATGGACACCGGGAACAGCGGGCGATCGGCTTGCGCATCCATGCTGCTCTTGCACCAGGGAAGGCCGAACAATTGAAATGCCGCGTCAAGAAGCGCCGGATGCACCCGGTATCCGTCCACCGGCAGCTCGACGCCGGCAGGGAAACGGACGCGGGCCACGGCCTCGGCCTCGCCGGACCAGATCTCGTGCAGGCCGCGAAAAGGCGCGCCGTAACGGAATCCGCGCTGTTCAAGTGAGTGGTACTGGTCGTCACTCGACACCGAAGTGGTGCACCGCTCACGCGCTCCCGCCAGGTCAATATGCCCGTATGCCTCAGGGGCCTCGTTCAACCTGAGCTTTGCCGCGGCATTCAGTGTCCAGGACAGATGCTCGCCCGCCGGCGCGCTGTGCATCTCCACCGCGAAGTCGCTCGGGTGGTAGAGGAGCTGAAACCGGAGGTCGCGAGGGCGGTTCAGGAACAGCAGCTTGTTGAAGGTGACCTGTTCCAGCTGGACCGGCTTCTCACCCCACAGCTCCCGTCCCGCTGCCAACGCCATCTCCACATAGGCGGCGCCGGGGAATACGGCGCTGTCCTCGACCACGTGCGTGTCCAGGTAGTCGATGCGCGGATCCTCCAGATCCGCCTCCCAGACGGGCTGGGGACAGGGGAGGCGTCGGCCGAGGAGGGCGTGTCCCGTATCCACGCCGGGGGTGCGGGCGTCCGTCGCGCCATCCGCCGCGTCGAACCAGTAGCGCTCCCGTTGCCAGGGATACGTGGGGAGCTCCAGGCATGTCCCGGTGGGGTAGAGACCCGACCAGTCGACGCCTCGTCCGCGGGCGTACAGCGTGGCCAGCGAGCCCAGCATGATTTGGCGTTCGTCCTCCTGACGCCGGAGCGTGGGCAGCACATCCCCGATCTTGCCGCGCTCCGCCAGGCACTCACGCATGTTGCCGGCAAGGACGGGATGCGGGCTGACCTCCACGAAAACCTCGTGGCCGTCCGTGATCAGCGTGTCCATGGCATCCGCGAACAGGACCGGCTGCCGGACGTTACGCCACCAGTAATCAGCGTCCAGGCGTTGCGTATCCGCCCGCGTGCCCATATTCCCCGAGACAAACGGAATCGCCGCCGGGGCCGCCGGACGCAGTTCGCCCAGAGCGTCCAGCAGTTCCTCCCGGATTGCCTCCATTTGCGGCCCGTGGTAAGGCACCTCTACCGGCAGGAGGCGGCAGAACCGTTCCCGGGCTTCCAGTGAGCGGGCGATCCGTGCGAGCGCGTCGGCCTCCCCGGACAAGGTGATCGCGGAGGGGCTGTTCACCGCGGCAAGGGAGACACGACCGTCGTATTCCGCGGTGATGCTTGCCGCTTCCTCCGCCGAAATGCCGGCGGCCAGCATCGTCCCGGTTCCGGTGGCGCGGTCCAGCAAGCGTCCCCGATGATAGGCGCCGTAGAGCGCATCGGGCAGGTTCAGCGCACCGGCCACGTGCGCGGCCGCCATCTCGCCGGCGCTGTGTCCCACGATCGCGTCCGGGATAACGCCCCAGCGGCGCCACACCGCCGCCAGCGCAATCTGGACGGCACAATTAACGACCTGGACGACCACCGTTTCGCCGAGGCGCGAGTGCGCTTCACTGGCCGTAAGCTCGTCGATGACCGACCAGCCTGCAAGCGGTTGCAGAATGCGGTCGCATTCCTCGAGAACTTCTCGGAAGGTCGGCTCCGCCCGCAGCAGCTGCCGCCCCATGCCCAACCACTGCGCCCCCATGCCGGAGAAGACGAATGCGAGCCTGGAAGCCTCGCTGCGCGCGGCGCGCCCGGTGACAACGGCCGCGTGCTCCTCGTTCCCAAGGAAGGTCTCGAGGTGTTCGGTGAGCTCCGTCTGCGAGCCGGCGACGATGGCCAGGCGGCGCTGATGGTGGCTTCGTCGCACGGCGGCGGTATAGCACAGGTCGTGCAGTTGCGGTGATGGATCCGCGCGCAGGCGCTCCAGGTGGCGCTCCGCGGTTTGCTGCAGTCCTCCGGGGGCATCGGCGGACAGCGTAAACACGTGCATGGACGTATCCACGCACGGACGTGGCTGCGTTTCCGCGCGCGGTGGCTCCTCAAGCACCAGGTGCGCGTTGGCACCCCCGAATCCGAAGGAGTTCACGCCGGCCCTGGCGGGGCCGGATGTCTCCGGCCATGGTTCGAGCCGGGTGGGAACCCGCAGCTGGAGTGCCTCGAAGTCAATGGCGGGATTCGGCTCCGAGAAATGCAGGTTAAGCGGAATCATCCGGTGCTTGAGTGCGAGCGTCGCCTTGATCAGGCCGGCAACCCCTGCTGCCAGCTCCAGGTGACCGACATTCGTCTTCACCGAGCCGATGAGGCAGTTGTCGTCGGCGGGGCGGTCTGTGGACATGACTTTGCCGATGGCGGTCGCCTCCACCGGGTCGCCGGCAGCCGTGCCGGTGCCGTGGGCTTCCACGTACTGGATGCTGGACGCGGCAACTCCGGCATCGGCCAGTGCCTGCCACAGCATCTGTTCCTGCCCGGCCACGCTGGGCAGACTCAGGCCCGCCGTGCGCCCGTCCTGATTGATGGCGCTGCCGCGGATAACGGCCTGGATCGGATCGCCGTCGGCGAGCGCGTCGGTGAGGGGCTTGAGCACCACGGCGCCAACGCCCTCGCTGCGGACATAGCCGTTGGCCCCGGCGTCGAACGCGCGGCACTGGCCGTCGGGTGAGAGCATTTCAGCCTTGCAGAAACCGATGGTTACATCCGGTGACAGCAGTACGTTCACACCCCCGGCGATGGCCAGATCGCACTCGCCCGCCGCCAGGCTCCGGCAGGCCAGATGGACCGCGGTCAGCGAGGAGGAACAGGCGGTATCGACGGTGAAGCTGGGTCCATGCAGGTCCAGCAGGTAGGAGAGGCGATTCGCGATGATGCAGCCGGAGCTGCCGGCGTTGACGTGGGCGTCGATCTGTCGCCGGTTGAAGGGCAGGAGCTGGATGTCCGCATAGTCGTGACCCGAAACGCCGACGAAAACGCCCGTGTTCGAGCCGGCGAGCGCATGCGGCGGCTGTCCACCGTGTTCAAGCGCCTCCCAGGCAACCTCCAGCAGGAGCCGTTGTTGCGGGTCCATGCGGCGGGCTTCCCGCGGGGCGATCCCGAAGAAGCCCGCGTCGAACTCATCGATACCCGCCAGATAGCCTCCCCGGCGCGTGTAGATCTTGCCGGGGGCCGCGGGATCGGGATCATACAGCGCATCCAGGTCGAAGCGGTCACGGGGCATCTCGCCAATGGCATCCACCCCGTCGCACAACAACGTCCAGAATGCGTTCGGAGAGTCGGCGCCGCCCGGAAAGCGGCAGCCGATCCCGACGATTGCGACGTCCATCCCCCACCTCCAAGACGGCTAGCCCGGAAATCTCACCGAAACCCGGCCCGCCTGGCGGCGATCGCCGTTAGCTACGAATCGCCGACTCGGCACTTGTACTGGAGGTCGTACGTCAGAATGTTGCCGTTCTGATTGACGGTTCCCTGCCCGGTCACGGGCAAGGTGTTGGCGCCCTCATCGAGACGCCGGTCGATGACCCGGAAGGAGGCCTCGGTGACCGGGCTCGTCCCGGCCTGTCCCCTGCCCGAAAGCCCCAGGGTAACGGTGTCCACCTGGCCTTCCTCGGAACAGCCCTCCACTGTACCGGTGAAGATCAGGACACCGTCGAACGTCACTCGGCCGGTTTGTTGGTTGACGACACCGGAGACGTGTTGAATGAAGCTTCCGTCGAGGGGCCCGCTGGTGATCACGCCGTGCAGGGTCCGGGTCTGGATGGAGTTGACACCCGCCTGTCGCTCGGACGTGACCTCGACGCCGGTGAACATTCCGTCGCCGCTTCCTGTCAGCGGTGGGCCGGACGCCGTGGCTGACGCGGTTAACAGAAGCAGACTCGCGCTCGCAGCGAGCGCGACCCATGCAGATGCAAACGAAATCGGCTTGTTGATCGCCATGAGATCACCGCTCCATCTCCCCGTGTGTATGGTCGCGAGACTCAATCCCCGTTTTCAGACCAATTAGCACAGAACGGGAGCATATCCAGACGCCGATTCGGTTGCCCGCCCAACGGGCCATCGTGTGGCCGGCACGGGTGAACGCCGAAATCGTGACCGGCTGGCGGCTTGCGATAGGAACCACGTGACGAACACAGGAACGGAACGCGACTGCTCTGCCACGCAGGTGACCACATCGTAGCCTAAGCGGGTCAACTTCAAGTGAGCGCACGGTGCCGGCGGGGCGCTTGAAACCGATCCGGAGCGACAGCCCGGACCGGCAGCCGGAGGGTCACTCAATGTTCATCTCGCGACCTTGACATGCCGGAGTGAGAAGCTACGATTCTCAGGAACTGTGTCTGGCGACGTATCGAAGACCAGCTCTCGAATAGGGGATTCGAGCAGGACGAAACAAGAAGAAGCTTAGTTCTTCGACAGGGATATCAGGGGACAGGGTCGCAACTCCAGGAAAACGATAAGAATAATCAGTCAGCCGCACCCGCGCCGGCGAATTCGTCTGTCTTCGGATTGACTCCCTTCTCTGTGGCGTCCCGCGAAAGCGTCTTTTGCCTTCGTGGTTTGACTCGCGTTGACCGCGCACACCGTGCGGTGCGCCGTCATCGGAGCGAACCGACAAGGACTTGTTGGGGGGGTGTGGAATGGCGGATGGAACGTTCGAACTGAAGTTCAAATTGGTGCCCGAGAATCCTCTGCTGAGTGGCCACGTTGTCTACGGACGACGGCTCATGCCGGGGGTTGGTTACGTGGACTTGGTGCTCCAGGCGCTGCGCCGCCAGCAAGTCCCGCTGCCGCAGGTGGAGCTGCGCAACCTTTCCGTTCTGGCACCGCTGGTCGTCGCCGAGGGCGAGCGGGCGCAGATGACCGTTGCGGGCCGGCCCGTGCCTGCCGGTGGGCTTCGCATCGAGGTTCGCAGCCGGCGGGAACATGACAGCACCGAGGTGCTGCACGCCGTGGCGAACGCCAGCCCGACCGAGCCCGCGATCTTCCACCAGACGCTCTCCCTCCCGATCCCGGGTGCTGAAAGCCAGACGCATTTCGACGAGATCTACGACTGGTGCCGGGAGCACGAGCTCGTTCACTCGGGCTTCATGAAGATCGACGGCGTCGTCCATCACCGTCCGGACGACTGGGTCGCCGAGCTGCAGCTCGCGCCAGAGCACCGGGCAACCGCCGACGCCTTCGCCTTCCATCCGGCGCTTTTCGAGGGCGGCCTGCTCGGCGGTGGCATCGCGCTCAGCATGCTGCACGCGGATTCCGATGGGCCGGGACTCTACCTCCCGTTGACGTTCGAGTCCTTCCAGGCGTCGGGCTCGCTGGGCAGCCGCTGCTTCGTGCGGGTTCCGGCACGCTCGATAAGCCGTGACGACGAGCTGATACGGCTCGCGGTGGAGTTTTACGACGAGCAGGGCCGCCAGGTCGCCGAGATCGGGCAATTCGTGGCGAAGCGCGTGCCCGAGGCCGGCGCGCTGGACGTGCGTGAGGACGGGCCCGGGACGAAGCCGGCGCGCCAGGCGAGGCCCGCCGGTACCCAGGCAGCCGCTGCACCCACCGGACACAGTGAGGCGATGACGTCACTGCTGCGCAGACTCGTCGCGGAGCGATTGGACTGTTCCGCCGACCAGGTCGGCATCCACGCGGGATACTACGACCTGGGCCTCGCCTCCGCCGATCTCCTCTCCCTGGTCTCCGATCTGGAGAACGCGCTCTCGCTGTCGCTGTCGCCCACGCTCCTGTTCGAACACAAGACGATCTCGGCGCTCGCCGCCTGGCTGGAGACGCAGACGGATGCCCCGACGTCCGGGGCATCCCGCGACGGGACGGATCCGGCGCGGAGCCCGGTGGAGCGTTCGCAGGTGTCGGAGGCGGCGCACAGCGGGCTCCGGGAAGCGCTGATCGACGAGATCGCGGCGCTGCTGAGCATCCCGGCCGAGGCAGTCGAACCGACGAGCGATTTCGCGGAGTTCGGGCTTGACTGGACGGCCTGCGCGCAGCTTACCAGCCGGCTGAACGAGCGCTACGAGCTGTCGCTGGACTCCACCGTCTTCTCGCAGTGCCGCTGCGTCGACGCCCTCGCGGCATTCCTGGCGGATCCGAAACCGGCCGCCGGCGGTCCGGCCGACGCCTACGCACGCTCCCTCGGCGCCGCGCCGCCTGGCGTTGCCGCGCCAGAGGACACGGGAAGCCGCCCGCTGCTTCAGAGCCTGTCCGAAACGGGCGACGAAGCCGTCTTTGAAGCGGCGCTGGACGGCCGCGAGCCGTTCCTCAGGGATCACCGCGTGCGTGGCGACCTGGTTCTGCCCGGCGTGGTGCACCTGGAGCTGGCGCACCAGGCCGTCCGTCACGCCCTCGGCGATCCCGAACCGAATCGCGTACACCTGGACGATATCGTGTGGTTGCGCCCGGCGGTCTGTGGCACGGACGGCCTGAAACTGCGCATCACGGTTCGGCATCAGGCGGGCGGCGCGGCCGGGTTCAACATCGAGCATGTCCACGATGACGGCGCCCTCACCCTGTGCAGCCGCGGGCGTGCGCGCCTGGGCGATGCCGACGAGCGCCACGTCGACCTGGATGCGCTGCGCGCGGCGACTGGCGCCGCCGCCCACGACCACGCCTGGTTCTACGACTTCTACACCCGCGCGGGGCTGGACTACGGCCCGGCGCAACGCTCGGTACGGGAGATCCGCACCGGGCAGGACGCGCAGAATCGCTCCCAGGTGCTCGCTGAGCTGCACACCCCGGGGGAAGCCGGATTCGCCGGCCGTCTGCGCCTGCACCCGAGTATCGCGGACGGCGCCCTGCAGGCGACCCTCGGGCTGTGGCTAAGCGGCGAAGGCACCAGCGGCGACTCCATGCGCGTGGCGCTGCCCTTCAGCCTGCAACGTCTGCACACGCTACGGCCGACGCCCGAACGGGCCTACGCCTGGGTTCGCCACCAGGCGAACAGTGACGCGAAAGCCGGCTCCGCACGGCTGGACGTCACCATCGTGGACGAGCATGGCAATGTGTGTGCCGAGCTCGACGGCCTCGGCACCCGCGTACTTGCCAGCGACGGCGAATCGGAGGGGAAAGCCCCCTCGCCCAGGCGTCCGGCTTCCAGCCACGCGTCCGCGCCCGGCGACAGTCCGCAATCGAACAGTAGTCCCGGCGTCCGAGCGGTGGCGTCGAACGCGGACACGGACATCGCCATCGTCGGTGTGAACGGGCGGTACCCGGAAGCCGCAGACCTCGACGCCTTCTGGGAGAACCTGCGCAGCGGGCGCGACTGCATTCGGGAGATCCCCAGGGAGCGCTGGGATCGCCGGCGCCTCTTGGAGGGCAACGATCAGCCGGCCACCCGGTGGGGCGGCTTCCTTGACGGCATCGACCGCTTCGACCCGCTGTTCTTCCAGATCTCGATGCTGGAAGCGGACTATCTCGACCCCCAGGAACGGCTCTTCCTCGAATGCGCCCACCACGCCCTGGAGGACGCCGGCTACACCGGCCAATCCCTCGCTCGTGCCCTGGAGGGACGGACCGGCGGCGCCAGGGGGCGGGACGTCGGCGTGTTCGTCGGCGTGATGTATCAGGAATACCAGCTGTACGGGGCACAGGCACAGGCCCTCGGCCAGCCCGTCGCACTCTCGGGCAGCGCATCCACGGTGGCCAACCGGGTCTCGTACTTCTACGACTTCCACGGCCCGAGCATGGCCGTCGACACCATGTGCTCCTCGTCGCTCACGTCGATCCACCTGGCGTGCGAATCGATCCGCAGCGGTCAGTGCGGCGCGGCGCTCGCCGGTGGTGTGAACCTGAGCCCCCACCCCAACAAGTACCTCATGCTCGGCCAGCGCCACTTCCTCTCCAGCGACGGGCGCTGCCGGAGCTTCGGCGAGGGCGGCGATGGCTACGTGCCCGGCGAAGGCGTGGGGGCCGTCCTGCTCAAGCCGCTGCAGGCCGCGGTTGCGGATGGCGACCACATCTACGGCGTGATCAAGGGCACGGCGCTCAACCACGGCGGGCGCACCACGGGGTACTCCGTACCGAGCCCGGTCGCCCAGGGCGAGGTGATCGCCAACGCCCTGTCGGTGGCGGGGGTGGACCCGCGCTCGCTGACTTACCTGGAAGCCCACGGCACGGGCACCTCGCTGGGGGATCCCATCGAGATCGACGGCGTGATGAAGGCCTTCCAGCAAGCCGGGGGCGTGCCCGAGCACTGTGCGATCGGCTCGGTCAAGTCCAACATCGGGCACGGCGAAAGCGCCGCCGGGATCGCCGGGGTCACCAAGGTACTGCTGCAGATGCAACACGGCGAGCTGGTGCCCAGCCTCCATTCCAGCCGCCTGAATCCGCACATCAAGTTCGATCGCACGCCCCTGCGGGTGCAGCAGCGGGTGGAGCCCTGGCGCCGGCCCGAGCGGGAGGTCGCCGGCGAGCCCCGGGCATTGCCGCGAATCGCCGGCGTGTCGGGCTTCGGCGCCGGCGGCTCGAACGCGCACGTCATCCTCGCCGAGTACATCCCGGAACCGGAGACGTCTCGCGCCCCGGCGGGTCCGTCGGTACCCGCGCTGTTCGTGTTGTCGGCCATGAGCGGGGAGCAGGTCGTCCAGCAGGCGCAACGGCTCTCCGCGCGCCTGGCGCAGCTCGACGATGGCGAACTTCACTCCGTGGCCTGGACGCTGCAGACCGGCCGGCTGGCGCTGGATGAGAGGCTCGCGTTCGCCGCCTCCTCCATACGGGATGCCCGCGCCGTGCTGGACGCGTATGCGGCCGCTCCCGACCAACCGGGGCCGTGGCTGCGCGGCACGGTGCGCCCGGGACAGGAACCCGCCCCGGAGGCGCTGGCCGCTGCCGTATCCGCCTGGCGGGCGCATGCCGAACACGAGGAGCTGCTGACTCTTTGGACCAAGGGCGCCGAGGTGGACTGGGACGCCGTGCGGCCGGCTTCCGTGCGTCCGCGACGCATCAGTCTCCCCGGGTACCCGTTCGCGCGGGATCGCTGCTGGGTGGATATCGACGTTCCGGGGGAAGCCTCCGCCACCGCCCTGCCGCCTGCCGCCACGACGACGGCGGAAGCGCCGGCGCCGGAGGGCGAGCTGGTACTCCTGTCACCCGTATGGCGCGCGCAGCGCGATACCGCCTCGCGGGAAGACCGCGTGCCTGGCGGAAACGCGCCGGACGCGGAACGCCACGTTCTCGTCGTCGCCCGGCCGGGGAACGCGCTGGCGGCGTCACTGGTAGCCACCCTGGGCCCGGACGTCCACACCGAGGTGATCGACCTCGCCGGGGACTCGCTGGCCACTCAGTACGAGCAGCTGGCGACGCGCCTGTGCGAGCGGATTCGCGGCCTGCTCGAACGCGGGGTGCGCCGGCGGACGATCCTGCAAGTCACCGTGGTCGGCGCCGCCGGGGGCGACGAGCGGCAACGCCTGGGTTGCCTGGGCGGAGTGGCCGGATTGCTGAAGACGGCCCATCAGGAGAACCCGCTCCTGCTCACCCAGTACGTCGAGTGTCTCGACGAGCCGTCCGCCGGCCTCGTGGCGTCCCGCCTCGCGCAGGAAGCACGTCTCGAAAGCCCGGTGGAGGTCCGCTACCGGGACGGGCAGCGCTGGACCATGACGTTCGAGCCGGTGCCCGATAGCGCGCCGGCCGCCCCCTTCCGGCGAGACGGCGTGTACCTGGTCACCGGCGGCGCCGGGGCGCTCGGCCTGGTCGTGGCGCGCGACATCGCGGCATCGGCGGGTGAGGCCACGGTGGTCCTGGTCGGCCGTTCCGAGCTGCGGGAGGACCAGCAGCGCGCCCTGGACACGCTCCGCTCAACGGGGCTCACCGTCGAATACCGGCGCGCCGACGTGGCGGAAAGAAATGCGGTCGCCGACCTGCTGGCCGACGTTACGCGGGCCCATGGCCCGCTGACTGGCATCGTGCACAGCGCCGGCGTGATCCGGGATGGCTTGCTCGCAGGCAAGCCCACCGACGATGTCCGGCACGTGCTCGGCCCCAAAGTGGCGGGCCTCGTCCATCTCGACGAGCTGAGCCGCGAGCAGCCGCTGGAATGCTTCCTCTGCTTCTCCTCGATCGGCGGGACGTTCGGCAACGCCGGGCAAGGCGACTACGCGGCCGCCAACGCCTTCATGGATGCCTATGCGGGCTACCGCAACGGCCTGGTGGACGCCGGACGCTGCAGCGGCAGAACCGTTTCCATTGCCTGGCCACTGTGGGACGAGGGCGGCATGGGCCTGGATGGCCCGGTCAGGGAGCGACTGGAGCGCGCCGGCCTCGCACCGCTCGACACGCCCCGGGGTCTCCAGGCCATGCGGCTCGCCCTGGGCGCGGCGAACGATGGGCTCGACACCGGACGGGTCGTCGTCCTCGTGGGCGAGCGCAGCCGGCTGCTCGCGGAGCTCGTGAAGGAAGACCGCGCCGAGGCGCTCGGCCATGGGGCCGCGAATCCGGCGCCGGAGCGAGCGACCCCCGCGCAGAGCGAGACAGCCGGCGAGCCACAGCAATCCGGACATTCGCGCGGCTTCGAGGACCGGGCCATCGCGCAGTTGCGGCGCGTACTGGCCGCCGCGCTCAAACTCGCACCGGGCCGCATCGATCCGGATGCGTCTCTGGAGCGTTACGGCATGGATTCCGTCATCGCCGTGGACGTGGTCTCGAAACTCGAGAGCGCATTCGGCCCCCTGTCGAGCACCCTGCTGCTGGAAGTCCAGACCATACGCGCGCTGGCCCGGCACCTGCTCGAAGAGCACCCGGCGCAGGCGCAGACCTGGATCGGCGTCGACCGCGAATCGGAAGCCGCCCCCGCGGAAACCGCCGGAGCGAACGAGGCGGAATCCAACGCACCCGATCAAGACACTGCCCACTCGGTGACCGCTCCCACTCCGAGCTCGGGCCCACGGGTGGAAGAACCCCGAAGCGACGACATCGCCATCATCGGCGTCACGGGCCGCTACCCGATGGCCGAAGACCTGGAGGCTTTCTGGGCCAACCTGCGGGACGGTCGGGACTGCGTCACCGAGTTACCGGCCGAACGGTGGGCGGATGAGGGCTTCGACCCATCCGGACTGCCGCCTGCCTGGGGCTCGTTCCTCGACGGTATCGACCAGTTCGACCCCCTGTTCTTCGGCATCTCGCCGCGGGAAGCCGCCGCCATGGATCCCCAGCAGCGGCTCTACCTGGAGACCGTGTGGCTGCTCTTCGAACACAGCGGGATTACCCAGCAGGTGCTCGAACAGCGGTACCGGCGCAACGTGGGCGTCTACGTGGGCAGCCAGTACCAGATGTATCGCACCGACGGGGGCGATGCCGGACTCGCCGCCCTGACCTCGGCGGCGTCCTACAACCTCATCGCGAACCGGGTATCCCACTTCTTCGGCCTCGAAGGACCGAGCCTGGCGGTCGACAGCATGTGCACGTCATCGACCATGGCCATCCACCTGGCCTGCGCCGACCTGCTGCGAGGCGAAACCGAGCTCGCCGTGGCCGGGGGTGTCAACCTGACCGTCCATCCGGAGAAGTACCAGGCGCTCTCCGAGATGCAGCTGCTGGGCAGCACGCCGGGCAGCCGCAGCTTTCATGGCGGCGACGGCTACATTCCGGCGGAGGCGGTGGGCGCCGTGCTGCTCAAACCCCTGGAGGCCGCGTTGCGCGACGGCGATGACATCCGCGCCGTTATCAAGAGTACTGCCTCCATGCACGGCGGCCGAGCCAACGGTTTCATGACACCGAGCCACCGCACCCGGGTCAACGTCATGCGCCGCGCCCTGGAGCGCGCCGGCGTCGAGCCGGAGTCGATCGGATACGTGGAAGCCTCGGCGGAAGGGTCCGCGATGGCCGATAACGTCGAGGTCCGGGCGCTGCGGGAAGTCTTCCAGGGAACCACCGAGCCCGTGGCACTGGGCACCGTGAAGTCCAACCTCGGACATCCGGAGGCCGCCTCCGGCATCGCCCAGATCACCAAGGTAGTGCTGCAGCTGGAACACGGTGAGTTGCCGCCGTTCGTCGAGGTCGGCCAGCCCGACGAGGCCCTGGACCTGGCGGACACCCCGCTTCACTTCTGTGACCGGCTCTCTCCCTGGCAGCCGCGCTCCCAGGCCGACGCCAACGGCCGCCCCGCCCCACTCCGCGCGCTGGTCAACTCGGTGGCGGCCGGGGGCAGCCACGTCAGCCTCGTGGTCGAAGCCCCGCCGCCCGCGGAGCCCGTCGACGAGCCGACAGCATCCCCGGCCGACGATTTCCAGCTCGTCCTGCTGTCGGCGCGAACCCCGCGGCAGCTGCGCGTCGCCGCCCAGCGCCTGCACGATTACCTGCAGGCGGAGCGCCCGGCGAGCCTGGCGGACATCGCCTACACCACGCAGCTCGGGCGCGAAGCGCTCGACGAGCGCCTCGCCGTCGTGGCCCGCAGCCGCGAGGAGCTCGCCGATACCCTGGCGCACTACTTCGCCAGCGACCAGCCCGAGAGCGACGCCGAGTCCCTGCTGCGCGGCGGCGGCTCCCTCTACACCGGCAACGCCGATCGCGATCCGGGCGCACTCGCCGTCGCCCTCTCGGGCGCCCGGGGCGAGCAGCTCCTCGCGGGCCTCGTCGCCGACCGGGATCTCGAACGGCTCGCCGAGCTCTGGGTTGCCGGCGCCGACATACCCTGGCGAGGCCTGCACGACGGTCGCCGCAAGCTGGTTCCCCTGCCCGCGACGGTATTCGACCGTCGCCGCTGCTGGATCGGCCGCTCCGCGCGGACGCCGGCGTACGAGCAGAGCGCCGGTATCGACGACGGCGCCGGCGCCCTGGACACCCGTCCGGCGCCGGCGCAGGACCACCCGGAGGCCACCGACGCGGAGCGAACCATGGTGGACGCCTGGTCGCAGCTTCTCGAGTTGGCACCCGACGAGCTCGAGCCAACGAGCGACTTCTTCGCCCTGGGCGGCGGATCCCTGATGGCGTCCCGGCTCGTCAATCTGCTCAAGCAGCAGACCGGCGTCGAGCTCTCCGTGCAGGCGGTTTTCGAATCCCCCCGGCTTTCCGACCTGGCGTCGGTGCTGGCGCAGCACATGGCGGCGGCAACGAACGGTGCGGATCAGGACGTCGACATCGACCGCGTCCTCGAAAGCATCGCGCTCATCGAGGAGATGAGCGAGGCGGATCTCGAGGCACTGGAGTCGCAGAACTAGCTGCTGAAGTCGCAGAACCAGCTGAAGGAACAAGCGATGAGCACGAGCACGGACCAGCAGCAAGCGCTGGATGTCGCCGGCAAGATCCGCTCCCTGTCCCCCAGGCAGAAGCGTGCCCTCAGCGCACTGCTGCGGAAGAAGGGCATCGAGCCGCCCTCGCTGGGGGATCTGCCGCCATTGCCACGCGAGGGCGACGCACCGGTGCCTCTGTCGTTCACGCAACGGCGCCTGTGGTTCCTCGCGGAGCTCGACGGCAGCAGCCCGGCCTACAACATCCCCGTGGCCATGCGCCTCGATGGCCCGCTGGATCGCGAGTCCCTGATCGGCGCGCTGCGGGCCGTGGTCGAGCGCCACGAAGTGCTCCGGACCCGCTTCATCGAGCGCGATGGGGTACCGTACCAGCACATCGGCAGCGTCGACGATTTCCAGGTCGTCGAGGAGGACCTGGCCGACCGCGAGCAGCTGCAGGACGTCTGCGAGCGCGAGGCGGCGACGCCCTTCGACCTCGCCCGGGACTGCCTGACCCGGGTGCGCCTGTTGCGCCTCTCGGACCGGGAACACGTCCTGCTGGTGACCATGCACCACGGCATCTCGGACGGATGGTCGGTGAACGTCTTCGTACGCGACCTCGCCACGCTGTACGAGGCATTCCGTGCCGGCGCCCCCGCTCCCCTCGAGCCGCTCGCCATCCAGTACGCCGATTACTCGGAATGGCAGCACCGCTGGATGGAGGAGGACGCGCAGGCACGGCAGGTCGCTTACTGGAAGAAGCAGCTCGCGGGGATCGAGCAACGCCTGAGCTTTCCACCGGATCGCGAACGACCCCCCGTGAAGACCTACGCCGGCGCCCGGGAACCCGTGCACTGTCCGGCCCACCTGCTGCGACGCCTGCGCGAGCTCAGCGCCGGCCGGAACGTCACGCTGTACATGACGTTGCTGGCGGCCTACAACGTGCTGCTTCATCGATACACCCGCGAGACGGACCTCACGGTGGGCACGGTGACCGCCAACCGCGATCTTCGCGAGATCGAGGGGCTGATCGGCTTCTTCGCGAACACCCTCGCCATCCGCGCGGACCTGTCCGGAGATCCGACCTTCGCCGAATTGCTGACTCGCGTGAAGCAGGTCGCCCTGGAAGCCTACGAGCATCAGCGGGTCCCCTTCGAAGCGGTGGTCGAGGCCCTGAATCTGGAGCGCAGCCCCGCCCACTCCCCTGTGTTCCAGACCATGCTCGTCCTCCAGGAGGAGCAGACGCAGCGCGTGGTGAACGTGGGCGGACTGGAAGTCTCGCCCGTCGACATCGAGATGCCGTTCACCAAGTTCGACCTGACGTTCGATCTCGGGGAAACGCCGGACGGTCTGCTCGGCACGGTCGAGTACAATACGGATCTCTTCGACGCTTCGACGATTCGCCGCTTCATCCGGCACTTCACGGCGCTGCTCGAATCCGTCGTCGAATCCCCCGACCAGCGCATCTCGCAGCTGACGATGATCGACGAGCGCGAGCGCCGCCAGGTACTCGAGCGCTGGAACGATACGGCGCGCTCGTTCTCGAATGATCGGTGCCTGCACCAGCTCTTCGAGGAGGCGGTCCGGAGCCACCCCGACCGAACCGCGCTGGTGGACGCCGAGCGGGCATGGACCTACCTGGAGCTCGATGCCTGGGCGAACCATATCGCCGCCGCGCTCAGGGCCCGCGGGGTCGGTCCGGACACCATCGTGGGCCTGTGCGTCCAGCGTTCGGCGGAAATGGTCGCGGGCATCTACGGCATCCTCAAGGCCGGCGGCGCTTACATGCCCATCGACCCGGCGTACCCGGACGACCGCGTCCGGGAGCTGCTGCAGAGCTCCGGCGCGCGGGTCGCCCTCACACAGCCGGCGCTCGACGCTCCGGGGCTGGACGTCGCGGCTCACGTGATCGAGCTCCACCATGACGGTCACGTGAGCGACCGCCGAGGCGGCGCGCCGGGCGCGGCCGAGGGGGTCGACTGGCTGGAGCCGAGCACCGGCGTCGGCCCCGGCAATCTCGCGTACGTCATCTACACGTCGGGCTCAACGGGGCGCCCCAAGGGCGTCATGATCGAGCACCGCGCGGCGGTCAATCGCATCGAGTGGATGCAGAACGAATACCGGCTCACGGAGGCCGACTGCGTCCTGCAAAAGACCCCGTTCAGCTTCGACGTCTCCGTGTGGGAGTTCTTCTGGCCGCTGCTGTTCGGGGCCCGACTGGCGATCGCCGCGCCCGGCGGGCACAAGGACCCCGGCTACCTCGTCACCGCCATCCAGCGCTTCGGCGTCACTACGCTGCATTTCGTCCCGTCGATGCTGCGCGCCATGCTTCAGGAACCGGGCTGGCCCGAGTGCACCTCGATCCGGCAGGTTTTCTGTAGCGGCGAGGCGCTGCCCGCCGACTTGTGCGCGCGCCATTACGCGCTTCATTCGGCGCCCCTGCACAACCTGTACGGCCCCACCGAGGCCGCCGTGGACGTCAGCCACTGGAGCTGCCCCGCCGACGCCGTCCCGCGCACCATCCCCATCGGCAGACCGATCCAGAACATCCAGCTCTACGTCCTCAACGACAACCTCGAACCGCAGGGGGTCGGCTGCATCGGCGAGCTCTACATCGCCGGGGTGGGCCTGGCCCGGGGATACCTGAATGCCCCCGAGCAGACGGCGGAGCGCTTCGTGCGCAATCCGTTCGCCCGCGAGCCCGACGCGCGCATGTACCGCACGGGCGATCTGGCCCGCTGGCGGGCGGATGGCACCATCGAATTCTTCGGGCGCGTCGACGACCAGATCAAGCTGCGCGGATTCCGCATCGAGCTGGGCGAGATCGAGCATCGGCTGAACACCCATCCCGCCGTGCGCGCGTCCGCCGTGCTCCTGCGGGAAGACACGGCCGATGGCCGGCTTCTGGTCGCCTACGTGGTACTGGACGAGGACACCGTGCTCGAACACTGCCGGGACGAGCTCGTGCAGCACCTCGGACAGACACTGCCGGAGTACATGGTGCCTGCGGCCTTCGTCGCGCTCCCGTCGTTACCCGTCACCGCCCACGGCAAGCTCGACCGCAAATCGCTGCCGGCACCCGATATCGAAGCGTTCGCGCGGCCCGACTACGTCGCCCCCGAGACGACGACGGAGCGGCACCTCGCCGAGCTGTGGGCCGAACTCATCGGCTTCGAGGCGAAGCGCATCAGCGCCGCTGACAACTTCTTCGCCCTGGGTGGGCACTCGCTCCTGATTCCGGTGCTGGTCGCCAGGCTCAAGGCGCAGGGCCTGCCCGCCACCGTCCGCGACGTGTTCCACGCCACCAGCCTGGCCGACCTGGCATCGAGGCTCGATGCGGCGGATGCCGGTGATGACTACCAGGTCCCCGAGAACCGGATTCCCGAGGGATGCACACGGATCACACCGTCGATGCTGCCGCTGGTGGAGCTGAACCAGACACAGGTCGATGCCATCGTGGCCGCGGTCCCCGGCGGCGCGGCCAACGTGCAGGACGTCTACCCCCTCGTTTCCGCGCAGGAAGGCATCCTCTTCCATCACCTGCTGGACCCGGACAACGACCCCTACCTGGTCTCGACGCTGCTCGTCGCCGACGACGAAGCGGCCTGCCAGCGTTTCACCGCGGCACTGCAGGCGCTCGTCGACCGGCACGACGTCATGCGCACGGCCGTCGTCACCGACGACCTGCCCGAGCCCATGCAGGTGGTGCACCGCTCGGCCCGGCTGCCGGTCCAGCGCGTTCGCCTCGACGAAGACCCGGAGGCGCAGGCACGCGAGCTCCTCAATGACCCGGACGGCATCGACCTGCACCAGGCGCCGCTGCTGCGGCTGGTGATCGGCGACGACCCTCACTCGGGAAGGCGTTACCTGATCGTGACGGCCCACCACATCATCGAGGACGCCACCTCGCTTCGCCTGATGCTCGAGGAGCTCGCCGTCCACATGACGGGGCGCACCGAGCTGCTCCACCCGGCGCCGCACTACCGCGACTTCGTCGCCCACACGCTGCACCACCTCGTACGGGACGAAGTCGAGAGCCATTTCCGCGCGACCCTGGGTGACGTGCGCGAGCCGACCACGCCCTTCGGCCTCAGGGACGTGCGCGGCAACGCGCTGCGCTACCCGCAGCACCGCCGCGCCCTGCCCGGGGACCTCACCGACCGGATCCGGGCCGAGGCCCAGCGCCTGCGCGTCAGCCCCGCCTGCCTGTTCCACGCGGCCTGGGCCTGCGTGGCCGCCGCCACCACCGAGCGTGACGATGTGGTCTTCGGCACCGTCATGTCCGGGCGCATGCAGGGCGTTCCCGGCGTCGAGCGAATGCTGGGCAACTTCATCAATACCCTGCCGCTGCGTGTACGCCTGGCGGACAGGAGCGTGCGCGAGCTCGTCGCGGACGTGGAAACCGGCCTGCAAGCGCTGATCGCGCGGGAGCAGAGTCCCCTGAGCCTGGCGCAGCGCTCCAGCGGCCTGGACCGCGACGTCCCGCTGTTCACCTCGGTGGTCAACTTCCGCCACTTCGAGCGCCGGCACGGGGACAGCGCACCGCCGCTCACCGACGACGGGGGCGTACGCTGGCTGGCGGAAGCGGACTCGGTGAACTACCCCCTCGCGGTCTCGCTGGACGACTTCGGCGCCGAGCTCTCGCTGCACGTGCAGGTCGACGAGGCCGTCTCCTGCGAGACGGTCATGGAGCACGTGGAGGCCGCGCTGTGGGGGATCGTGAACGCGCTGTCGGTGGACGACGGCAGCCACACGGCCGCCATCGAACTCGCGCGTCCTCCCGCGGCGCCCGACGGCCCCGCGGTCGCAGTAACCGCGAACGCCGAGCCCGAAGAACCCCGCGCCGAGTGCCTGCACACCACCTTCGAGACGGTGGCCGCCCGCACCCCCGATGCCCCGGCGCTGGTGTACGAGGCGACGACCCTGCGTTACGCCGAGCTCAACGCCCGGGCCAACCGGCTCGCGCGCCATCTGCGCACACTGGGCGTGGGTCCGGACGTGCTGGTCGCACTGTGCCTGCCGCGCAGCGAGCACCTGGTGGTCAGCCTGCTCGCGGTGCTCAAGGCGGGCGGCGCCTACGTGCCCGTCGATCCCGCCGCGCCGGTGACACGGCTCCAGCACATCCTGCAGGACAGCCGGCCGCGCGTCGTCTTGACGGACGGCGCCCTGCCATCGGGCCTCGACGCCGGGGATGTGGACGTCGTGGACATCCACGCCGACAGCGCCCTCTGGAAGAACCAGTCCACGGTGAACCTCTCCGGGGTCGGATCATCGCCGAACGACCTCGCCTACGTGATCTACACGTCGGGCTCCACCGGCACACCCAAGGGCGTAATGGTGGAACACGGCAACGTGGCCCGCCTTTTCTCCGCCACCCGGGCGTGGTTCCGGTTCGACGAAAACGACGTCTGGACCCTGTTCCACTCCTATGCGTTCGACTTCTCCGTGTGGGAAATCTGGGGGGCGCTGCTGTTCGGCGGACGCCTGGTCGTGGTTCCGCAGTCGGTTACTCGCAACCCCGAAGCGTTCTACCGCTTGCTGTGCGACGAGCGCGTCACTGTCCTGAACCAGACGCCGAGCGCCTTCCGCCAGCTCATCGAGGCGCAGGGCGAGAACGCGCCACCGCACGCGCTGCGGGTGGTGGTGTTCGGCGGCGAGGCACTGGACGTGCGCACACTGCGCCCCTGGGCCGCACGACCGGTCAACCGGGGAACCCGGCTCGTGAACATGTACGGGATCACCGAGACCACCGTGCACGTGACCTACCGGCCCATCGAGGAAGCCGACCTGGAACAGGCCGGCAGCCCCATCGGCGTCGCCATCCCCGATCTCAGACTCCATGTGCTCGACGAGCACGGGCAGCCCGTCGAGGACGGCGCGGTGGGCGAGCTGTTCGTGGGAGGCGCCGGAGTCGCGCGCGGCTACCTGAACCGTCCGGAGCTCACCGCGGAGCGGTTTCTCACCGATCCGTTCTGCAGTGAACCGCAGGCGCGCATGTACCGGTCCGGCGACCTGGTACGCCGGCTTCCCGACGGCTCGCTGGAGTACCACGGCCGCAACGACGACCAGGTCAAGATCCGCGGCTTCCGCATCGAGCTCGGGGAGATCGAGGCCACCCTCGACCGCCACGAAGCCGTCGCACAGAGCGTCGTCACGGCCAGGGACACCGGCGAGGACCGGACGCTGGTCGCCTACGTGCGACCCAGCACCCAGTGGCTGGAAGAGACCTGGCATCAGCAGATCCAGGACTACCTCGACCAGTGGCAACGCGTCTTCGACGACGAATACCGCGGCGGCGAGCGCGACGTCACCGAAGACGACCTGAACCTCTCCGGCTGGGAAAGCAGCTACACCGGCTCCGCGATCGCCGAGTCCGACATGCGGGAATGGGTCGAGGGCACGGTTGACCGCATCCGCGAGCTCGCGCCGAAGCGCCTGCTCGAGATCGGCTCCGGCACCGGCCTGCTGCTGTTCCGCTACGCCCCGTTGTGCGAAGCGGTGGAGGCGATCGACCTCTCGTCCGCCGCGCTGGACTACGTGCAACGCGGCATCGCGAAGCGCGGATGGCGCCACGTGCATCTCCGGCGGGGCGACGCGTTGTCCGTGGACGAGCTGTCCGGACAGACGTTCGACACCGTGGTGATCAACTCGGTCGCCCAGTACTTCCCCAACCGCCTCTACTTCGAGGAAATGCTCCACCGTCTGCTGCCGCTGGTGGAAGACGGCGGCCGCATCCTCATCGGCGATGTCCGCAACCTCGACCTGCTGCAGACCCATGCCTGCGCCGTGGAGCGCTGCCGGGCCGATGCGTCCGTGCCCGCGGCCACCCTGGCGAGCCGGGTGCAGCGCCGCTGCCGCCAGGAGAGCGAGCTGCTCTTCAGCCCGAGCTACTTCGCCCGGCTGCCGGACGAGCTCTCCGGCGTGGGCGCGGTGGACCTCCTGGTCAAGCGCGGCGTGAGCGACAACGAGATGCTCGCCTACCGCTACGACGTGATCATCACCAAGGGTGCCCCGGAGCAGCCGCAAACGCTCCCGTGGCTGGAAGCCGCCGACGCCGACGAGCTCCTCGCGTTACTCGCCGAAACGCGTTCGGAACCCTTCGGGGTCCGGGGCATCCTGAACCCCCGCATCACGGACGACGTGGGCGAGCTCGATCGTCTCTCCGGAAACGATGCGACCCACGAGGTGGCGCCCCTGCTGCACGGCGAACGTATGTCGGCGCAGCGACGGGCCCAGGCGCAACGCCTGGAAGAGGCACTGCGCGAGGCCGAGGCGATGGGCTACCGGGTGGCGGCCACCTGGTCGCAGGACCGCCCGGATGCCCTGGACGTGGTCTTCGGCAGGGGCCGGCTGCCCCGCGTCCACGCATCCGGCGCCTACAACGCCTCGCACCTGACCAACTTCCCGCGCATCGGCGATGCGGGATCGTCGATGGCGCGAACGCTCAAGGACCATCTCTCGCGAAGCCTGCCCGATTACATGGTGCCCGGCGCCTTCGTGCTGGTGGAACGGATTCCGCTGACCATCAACGGCAAGGTCGACAGGCGCGCCCTGCCCCCTCCCGACGACGACGGCGTCGTCAAGGAGGACTACGTGGCCCCGCGCACCCCGGTACAGCAGACCCTGTGCCGCCTGATCGCCGACGTGCTGGGCCTGGAGCGCGTGGGCCTGCGGGACGGGTTCTTCGAGCTCGGCGGCCATTCCCTGGTCGCGGTCCGGTTGGTGATGCGCATCAAGAACGAACTGGGGCGGGAGCTACCGCTCAAGCTGCTGCTCACCGGCGCCACCGTCGAGGAAATGGCCGCGGCGCTGGAAGAAGGGAACCCGGCGAGCGCCGGCGGCGAGGCCACGACCCCGCCACCGCCCGCCGTCTCCGGTGAGGCGGGGGAGGCCCCCCTGTCGCTTCAGCAACGCGACCTGTGGTTCCTGGAACGACCGGCACACCTGGGCCTGGCCCACGACAACGTGCAGTTCGCCTTTCGCCTGGAGGGCGCGCTGGACCGGGAGGCCTACGCCCGCAGCGTGCGCTTCCTGGTCCAGCGCCACGCGATCCTGCGCACGAGCTTCGTGAAGAACGACGGCGAGCTCATTCAATGGATGAACCCCGCCGACGGCTTCGACGTGGCCGTCGCCAGTGTCGCCGACGACGTCTGCGTTGCCGAATGGATGGACGCGGAACGGCAACGGCCGTTCCACCCCGGCGACCGATTCATGATCCGCGTGAGTCTGCTGGCCCTGTCGGCGACGGAACACGTCGTGGTGGTCACCCGGCCGTGGGGCATCTTCGATGGCTGGTCCGTGGGCGTGTTCCTGACCGAGCTGCGCGCGGCCTACCGCGCCTTCAGCCAGGACCGGGAGCCCGAGCTGGCACCGCTGCCCCTTCAGTACGCCGACTTCGCCCGCTGGCAGCACGACACCATCGACCAGACCGAGCTGGACCGTCAGCGCGAATACTGGCGCCAGCAGCTCGCGGGGCTCGCCCCCTGCCTCTCGCTGCACACCGATTACCCGCGCCCTCCGGTGAAGTCCTACCGCGGCGCGGCGGTCGAGTTCGCGGCCCCGGCAGCGACCCTCGCCCGGTTGAAGGCGTTGGGGCGCGAGCAGGGCGCCAGCCTGTACATGACTCTGCTCGCGGCCTTCGCCGTGCTCGTGGGCCACTACAGCGACGACGACGAGCTGGTGATCGGCTCACCGTTCACCAACCGGCCCAAGGCGGAGCTGGAGCCGCTGGTGGGTTACTTCGTGAACCACCTGGCACTGCGCCTGGGCGTGGACCCGTCACGGGCCTTCTCCGAGCTGCTCGCCGAGGCGGTACGGGTCACGGCGGAGGCGCACGATCACAAGGATCTGCCCTTCGTCGACGTGGCACGGGCGGTGACCCAGACGAGCCCGGCTCACTCCCCGGTCTACCAGGTGCTCTTCAATCTCCTCCCCCTGGCGGAGGACCGTGCCGGGCCCGACCCCGCCGACCTCCCGGTGCATCCGGTGAGCACGCACGCGGGCACCACCCGGCTCGACCTGTCGCTGACCGTTCGCGAGACCGCCCAGGGCCTGCAAGGCAGCCTCGAATACAGCACCGACCTCTTCTCGCGGCGGACGGCGGAACGCATGGCGCGGTGCTACGAGCGCCTGCTCACGGCGGTCGCCGGTGAGCCCGGGCAACCGCTGAGCCAGCTCTGGCGCGCGGCGGAATCCTCCGGGCAGCCGTCCGCGCCCGCGAGCGGCGACAACCGGACGCTCCACCCGGAGCGCGACACCCACGGCATTCGGCAGTCATCAGGCACCACGGCACTTCCCCGAACCACAGAGCGAGAACCGACGTGACCAGCTCCGGAGCGGACAACGTGGCCGAGACCGATATCGCGATCATTGGCATGACGGGCCGGTTCCCCGGCGCCGACGACATTGCCGCCTTCTGGCGCCTGCTGCGCGAGGGTCAGGAGGGGATCACGCGCTTCAGCCGGGACGAGCTGGAGGCGGCGGGCGTCCCCGCCAGCCTCCTCGACGACGGCCGGTACGTGCCGGCCCATGGCGTGATCCCGGATGCCGAGCTGTTCGACACCGCCTACTTCGAGTTCACCCCGGCCGAGGCGCAGTTCACCGACCCGCAGCACCGGATCCTGCTCACCGCGGGTCATGCCGCCCTCGAAAACGCGGGCTACGACCCCCTGCGCTTCGACGGCCTGATCAGCGCCTACGCCGGGGCGGCCATCAACACCTACCTGCAGCAGCAGGTCGTGCCCACCGTCGACCAGACGACCACGTCCAACCACTTCGCGGTCATGGTCGGCAACGACAAGGACTTCCTGGCCACCCGTCTCGCCTACAAGCTGGACCTCAAGGGCCCGGCCTACACCGTCCAGACCGCCTGCTCGACGTCCCTGGTGGCCATTCACCTGGCATGCCAGGGGCTGATCGCCGGCGAATGCGACATGGCCCTCGCCGGTGGCGTGACCATCAAGTGGCCCCAGACCAAGGGCTACCTGTACGAGGAAGGCGCGATCCTCTCGAACGACGGTCACGTGCGCACGTTCGACGCGGACGCCAGTGGCACGGTACTGGGCAACGGCGTTGGCGTGCTGGTGCTGAAGCCACTCGGCGACGCGCTCAGGGATCGCGACACCATCCACGCCGTGATCAAGGGCACGGCGACCAACAACGACGGCTCCGGCAAGGTCAGCTTCGCCGCGCCCGGCGCACCGGGGCAGACCGCGGTGATCCGCGAGGCTCACATGGTCTCGGGGGTTCCTCCGCGCTCGCTCGGTTACGTCGAGGCCCACGGCACCGCCACGCGCCTGGGCGATCCCGTGGAGGTATCGGCGCTGACCCGGGCGTTCCGCGAGAGCACGCCGGACCGGGGGTTCTGCGCCATCGGGTCGGTGAAGTCCAACGTCGGTCATCTGGACGCCGCCGCGGGCGTCGCCGGGGTCATCAAGACCGTGCTGATGATGAAGCACCGGGCGCTCGTCCCCACGGTCAACTTCCAGACCGCGAACCCCGCCATCGATTTCGACGACAGCCCGTTCCGGGTCAGCACCGAAACGGCCCCCTGGCGCAGCGACGGCCCCTTGCGCGCCGGGGTCAGCTCCTTCGGCATCGGCGGCACCAACGCCCACGCGGTGCTGGAGGAATCCCCCGAGCCGGTCCCCACCGGGCCCTCACGCCCGGAGCAGATCCTGGTCGTCTCCGCGCGCACGCCCACCGCGCTGCGCACGGCCGCCGACGAGCTGGCGGATTACCTGGAGGGCGGCGACGTGGCCCCGCTGGCCGACGTCGCGTTCACCCTGGCCGTCGGCCGCCGGGCCCACGAATACCGGATCGCGGTACGAGGCGGAGAGCGCAACGCGCTGGCGGATGCGTTGCGAGCGGCGGAAGTGCCGGCCCAGCCGGGGGCGGGAGACATCTCCTTCGTGTTCGGCGAGGATGTGGCGGACGCCGCCGAGATCGGGCAGCGCTGGTGCGAGCGGGAGGCCGCGTTCGCCGAACACTGGCAGGCGGCGTGGGACGCCGGTGCCCGGGCGCTGTCGCAACCCGGGGCGGTGTTCGCGCTGCAGTATGCCCTCGGACGAACCTGGCTAGGCTGGGGCCTGGAGCCCGCCGCCATCCACGGCGACGGCGTGGCCGCACTGGCGGCGGCCTGCGTGGCGGAGACGCTCACGCTGGCCGAGGCCATGGGCCGGCTCCGCGCCAGCGATTACGAGGCACCGCGTCCCCGCCCCCGCGGCATCCCGACGCGCTCGGCCACCGAAGACGTCCGCGGGCTCGCCCTGGGCGTGGAGGACGGCCTGTGGCAGGCCGTCGCCCGGGCGTGGGCGCACGGGGCGCCGGTGGACTGGAACGCGTGGTTCGCGGGCGAAGAGCGCGGCCGCGTCCCCCTGCCGACTTACCCGTTCGAGGGCCGGCGTTGCTGGATGAAGGTCCCCGAGGCATCGCCCGAGCAGGCAGCGGGGCCGGGCCTCCATCCGATGCTGGACGAGAACGTCTCCACGCTGGACACCATGGCCTACCGCAGCGTGCGCACCGGCGGCGAGTTCTACCTCGCCGATCACCGCATCGACGGCGAGCCGGTGATGCCGGCGGTGGGGTATCTCGAGATGGCCCGCGCCGGTGGCGAGCTCGCCACCGGGGAGGCAGTGCAGCTGCGCAACGTCGCCTTCGACCAGCTCCTGTCGTACGCCCCGGGCCCGCGTGCCACCGAGGTGAGCCTGTTCCGCGAGCCGCGGGGCATCGGCTTCGAGATCATCGACGAGTCCCGAATCTACGCCTCGGGCCGGCTTCACACCGAGGCAGTCGATACGCCGCCCGACCTCGATCTGGACGCCACCTCCCGGCGCTGCGGCGAGGTGATCGATCACCAGAACTGCTACGCGGCGCTGAAGGCGCGTGGCCTGGACTACGGCCCGCGCATGCGTGCCCTGTCGCAAGTGGCCCTGGGCGACCGCGAAGCCCTGGGCACACTGGCGCTGCCCGAAGGCGCCGATCTGCCCGGCGCACTGCTGAACCCGGCGTTGCTCGATGGCGCGCTGCACGCGCTCGTGGTGCTGCTCTCGCGATCGTACGAAGCGGCGTCGACGCGCTTTCTGCCGCTGGCGCTCGACGAGCTGAACATCCACCAGCACCAGCCGTGGAACGGTACGTGCCAGGTGCACGTGCGCATCGACGAGGCAGGCGAGCACTCGGCACTCGCAAACCTGTCGCTGGTGAACGGGGACGGACGCGTCCTCGCCCGGCTACACGGGTTGGCGGTACGCGTCCTCGAAGCGACCCGGGCGCCCTCCCCACAGGCCGCGCTCTGGGTTCGCCAATGGGAGAACGCGCCCGCGGAAACCGCGGACGCTGCCACCGGGCCGGCGCTGGTGATCGCGGCGAGCGAGGCCCGGCGTGCGGCCCTCACCGGCGTACTGGGCACGGCAGGCATCGACGGGACCACGGCGTGCGACTTCGAAACGCCCCTGGAATCGACGAACGCCCCCGCCACCGTGGTGGTGGACGAGCCGGAGCCGGCACAGGCGTTGGCGGTGGTACAGGAGCTCCTTCGGCTGCGGCCCAGCGCCCCCGTGCGCGTTCTGCTCGTGCATCGCGAGGACGCCACGGGCGCCCGGCCGGAGCGCGCGGCCCTCGCGGCCTTCGCACGCACCGTCCGGACGGAAGCCCCCCTGCTGGCGATACAGACCGTCGGGCTGGCCGATACCGTCGACGAAATGGCCGCACTGTCCGCCGAGCTCCGGAGCCCGGGCACGGACACCGAGGTTCGCTACGCACCGCAGGGCCGTCAGGTTCGTAGCGGGGTCGAGCCCGCGCCGGCCGAGCCCGCCGCCCTGCGCGAGGGTGGCGTGTACATCGTCAGCGGTGGCGCCGGCGGGCTCGGCCGCACGATCGGTCGCTGGCTCGCCGAGCAGGCCGGGGTACAGGTCGTGTTGCTCGGCCGCGGGGCGCCCCCGCCGGACGGCCTGGGCGAGCGCGTGACCTACCGCCGCGTCGACGTCTCCGATGCCGAGGCGCTCCCCCCGGTGCTGGCGGAAGTGCGCACGCAGCTCGGCCCGATCCGGGGCGTGATTCACGCCGCGGGCGCGCTTCGCGATAGCTTCGCCCTGCACAAGACCCCCGACGAGCTCGACGCGGTACTGACCCCGAAGGTGGCCGGTCTGCGGGCCCTCGACGCCGCCACCTCCGGTGACGACCTCGATTTCTTCGTGAGCTTCTCGTCCATCGCGGCCCACGTCGGCAACGCCGGGCAGTGCGACTACGCCTACGCGAATGCATGCCTGGAGGCCTACGCGGAACGCAGCGACCGCATGACCGCGATCGCGTGGCCGATGTGGGCCGAAGGCGGCATGCGGCAGACCGAAGAAGCGGCCGCCGACATCGCCGAGCGCACCGGGTTCGGCGTTCTCCCCACGGAGACGGGGCTCGAGCTCCTGCAGCAAGCGCTCGGCACCCGAGGCGCGGTCATCGCCGCCTACGGGGACGAGCAACGCATGGCCGGTGCCCTGACGCGGGTCACGCCCTCCCACGCCTCGCCAGCGCCCGACGCCTCTGCCGGGCAGGACGACGCCCTGTATCCAAGCGCGTTGCGAATGCTCCGGGAGCTGTTGGCCGCCGAAACGGGCCTGGAACGTGACGAGCTCACCGAGGACGCGCCCTTCGAGCGCTACGGCATCGACTCGCTGATGATCACGAAGCTCAACCGCGAGCTCGAGCGGCGCTTCGATGGCCTGTCCAAGACGCTGTTCTTCGAGTACACGACCCTGCAGGAGCTGGCGGGCTACTTCGCCGGGCACCATGCGGATGCGCTCCGGGAGACGACGGGCCCCCGGGAAGAGCCCACCGCCCCGGCCCCCTCGCCTTCCGGCACGCCCCGGACCACCCGGATCGTGCGCCGCGAGCGCATCCCCGATCAGGCGAACGCGGACGACGCCATCGCCATCGTCGGCATGGCCGGTCGTTACCCGATGGCCGACGATCTGGACGAGTTCTGGGCCAACCTGGCCGAAGGCCGGGACTGCATCCAGGAGATTCCGCCGGACCGCTGGGATTCCGGGCGCTGGTTCGATCCCGACCCGGCAACCCCGGGCCGCGCCCATACCCGCTGGGGTGGTTTCCTGCGGGATGTCGACCGCTTCGACCCGCTGTTCTTCGGCATCTCCCCGCGCCAGGCCGAGCTCATGGATCCCCAGGAGCGGCTGTTCCTGCAGACCGCCTGGCACGCCATGGAGGATGCCGGCTACCGCCGCGCCGACCTCTCGCGGCGCACGGTGGGCGTCTACGCCGGCGTGATGTACGGCGAATACCAGTTCCACGGTGCGCTGGACGTCCTGCGCGAGGGTGGACCGCTTACCGGCTCGTCGTTCGCCACCATCGCCAACCGCGTCTCCTACGCGCTCGACCTCTCCGGCCCGAGCATGGCGCTGGACACCATGTGCTCATCGTCGCTCACGGCCATCCACCTCGCCTGCGAGAGCCTGCGCCGCGGGGAATCGGAGCTTGCCCTGGCGGGCGGGGTCAACGTGTCGGTGCATCCTTACAAGTACGCGTTCCTGAGCCAGGGCCGCTTCCTCTCCTCCGACGGCCGCTGCCGCGCCTTCGGCGCCGGTGGCGACGGCTACGTGCCCGGCGAAGGGGTCGGTGTCGTACTGCTCAAGCCGCGGGCGCAGGCCATCGCGGACGGCGACCGGATCCTGGGCGTGATCCTCGGCAGCGCCATCAATCACGGCGCCAGGACCCACGGCTACACCGTTCCGAGCCCGCGTGCCCAGCAGCGGGTGATCAGCACCGCCATGGAGCAGGCCGGGGTCTCCCCGGAGGACATCGGCTACATCGAGGCCCACGGCACGGGCACGTCCCTGGGCGACCCGATCGAGATCACGGGCCTGACCAACGCGTACGCCTCCGCCGGATCGGAACCCGGCCGCTGGGCCGTCGGCTCGGTGAAGTCCAACGTCGGCCATCTCGAATCGGCGGCCGGCATGGCGGGCCTCACCAAGGTGGTGCTGCAGCTCGACAAGCACACCCTGGTTCCGTCCCTGCACGCCGACGAGCTCAACCCCAACATCGATTTCGCCCGCTCGCCGTTCCGCGTCCAGCGCGAACGCGCGCCCTGGCCCGATAGCGATGGCCCCCGCCGCGCCGGGCTCAGCTCCTTCGGGGCCGGCGGCGCGAACGCCCACCTAGTGGTGGAGGAATCCCCCGTCCCCGACCCCGTGGAGGACCGGCCCGCCGCCCGGCAGCGTGCCGACGAACCCGTACTGCTCGTGCTTTCCGCGAAGGACGACGAGCGCCTTCGTGCCTACGCCGCACACGCCGCCGACTTCCTGGAGCAGTCGCACGCGCCCCTGCGTGACCTCGCCTACACCATGCAGGTGGGACGCGAGGCGTTCGACACCCGGCTCGCGGTACTGGGCCGGGAGGGCTCCGAGCTGGTCACGGCGCTACGGCGCTATGCCGAAGGCGGCCCCCGCCCGGAGCCCGGCGACGGCGAGCTCGCGACACTCGCCGAGCGCTGGCTTTCGGGCAGCGATGTCGATTTTGCCGCCTGGCACGCGTCGCGGCCGGGTCCGCGGCCACGCCGCGTCCGGGCACCGTTGTTCCCCTTCGCCCGCGAACGGTACTGGATCCCGCTGAAGGCGGACTTCGGCACCCGGTCGCTGCACCCGCTGATCGACGCCAACGATTCGACGGTCCACGAGCTGCGATTCCGCAAGACACTGCGGGCGAACGATCCCTTCGTGCGCGATCACGTCATCGAGGGACGCGGGCTCCTGGCCGGTGCCGCGGTCCTCGAGATGGTGCGCGCCGCCGCCGGATACGCCGAGCCGTCTGCGGACCATGCCCTGAAAGACGTGGTCTGGGGACGCCCCATCGACGTCGACGCCGGAGAGCTCACGGTCTACGTGGCTTTCGCCGCGGCAAACGGGGGCCTGCGTTTCGAGGTGTACAGCGAGGCGGGGGACGACAGGGTCACCCACGCCCGCGGTCAGACCGCCGCGCCGGAGGCCGGAACGCCCGCCGCTGTCGACCTGGACGCCGTCCGCACCCGCCTGGCCAGGGTCAGGGAACGGGACACCGTATACGCGGACTACAACCGCGCAGGATTCGCCTACGGCCCCTCGTTCCAGGTCATCGAGGAAGTCTTCAGCGGGCCGTCGGAGGCGTTGCTGCAACTGAGAGTGCCGGTTTCCGGCTCGGCGTGCGAGCTTCCTCCCGCCGTGCTCGACGGTGCGCTGCGCGCGTGCCACTGGGTGGGGCGCAGCACGTCGCCGGAACCCGGGGAGCTCGCCGTTCCCTTCAGCCTGGGCGCCCTGGAGGCGCACGGTTCACTGCCGGAGACCTGTTACGCCTACGCCCGTTTCGAAGACGGGCCGGATTCCGCGCGTCGCTTCAGCGTTTCGCTACACGACGGGCAGGGTCGTGTCCTCGCGGTGGTGCGCGATTTCGTCGGACGCACCCTGGGTACCGAGGCCCCCGCCGACACGGCACTCGCAGCGCCCCGCCTCTACGAACCGTGCTGGCTGCCGGCGCCCGAGCCCGCCCCGGACGACGCCCGCGGTGACCGCACGCTGGTGGTGCTCGGCCAGGTCGACGGGCTCGCGTCCGCCCTGACCGCAGGCGGCACGTGGAACCAGGTGGTGGAAGCCCCCGCGGATGCCGACGGACTTATCGACAGGCTCCAGTCCCTGGCCACGCCCGAGGGATTCGACCTGGCCCTGGTCGGCGAGCTCGCCGGGGCCGGGCGCGTCGATGCCACGACACCCGCTTCGGCTGAATGCCTCGATGCGCACCTGAACCGTTCCTGCCAAGCGCTGCTGCAGATCGTCCGGGCCGTGGACAGTGGCGCCGTCACGGGCCGGGTCCGCGCGGTCGTCGTGCACGCCCAGGACCAGGGCGCCGACCGACCCGAACAGGCCGCCGTCGCCGGGTTCGCGCAATCCATGGCCGCCATTCACCCGCGGGTGGAGCTCGCCACGCTGGGCCTGCCGGCCGGCACCGCGGCGGCCGGGGTGGCGTCGGCACTCGCGGCCGAGCTCGGCGGCACACGCCGGGCCGGGGAGCTGGAGACGCGGCGTACCGCGTCGGGCACGCGCGAGGTCCGGAGCCTGCGGCCGGCAGAAGTCGGGCCGCAGTCGGACGTGCCCCTGCGAACGGGTGGTGTTTACGTGCTCACCGGCGGGCATGGCGCCATCGGCCGCGTGCTCGCCGAACACCTCGCGCGCCACTACCGCGCGCGGCTGGTACTGCTCGGCCGCTCGGAACCCGACGAGGCCACCGCCCGCTGGCATGAGCAATTGACCGGACTCGGCGCCGAAGTGCTGGCGCTGCGCGCGGACGTCTCCCGGGCAGAGTCGCTGGAGGCCGCGCTCCAGACCGCGCGCCGCCACTTCGACGCGCTCAATGGGGTATTCCACCTGGCCGGCGCGGTCGCGGCCGGGCGCGCCACCGACGCGGACCCCGACCAGTTCGCCGCCGGGCTCGCGGCCAAGGCGCTGGGCGTGTGGCACCTCGACTGGCTGACCCGCGAGGACGACCTCGATGCCTTCGTCATCTTTTCCTCGATTTCCTCGCTGATCGGCGATTTCGGCACCGCCAGCTACGCCATCGGCAACCGTTTCGCCGACCTGTTCGCGGTGCGCCGCGACCAGTGGGTCCGGGACGGCCTGCGCAAAGGACGCAGCCTGTCGCTGGCGTGGCCGCTGTGGGATGTCGGTGGCGTCGACACCCAGGTCACGGAGCGGGAGCTGGCCACCTATGCGCGCCGCACCGGCATGGGCGCGCTCACCGCCGCGCAGGGCCTTGCCGCGTTCGACCGGTCACTGACGCATGCGAAACCGTGGCTGGTGCCGGCCCACGGCGAAGCGACCGCCATGGATGCGGCACTGCTGGGAACCCGCCCGCAGTCCGGGGACGCGCCCGTTACCGCTGCCCCAGCGCACACGCCAGCACCCTCGCATGGGCGCGAGCAGCGCGCGCAGCTCGTGGACCACCTGCGCGAGGCGCTCTCCTCGGTGCTGAAGCTCCCCCCGGGAAAACTCGACAGCCGCGTGCCCCTCGAAGACTACGGGTTCGATTCCGTGCTCGTGATGGACGCCGACGCGCGGCTCGGCAAGGACTTCCCGGGCCTCACGGCCACCGTGTTCTTCGATTGCCGGACGGTGGACGCCCTCGCGGACCACATCCTGGAGCGCCATGCCGACGACGTGGCCCGCCTGTTCCCCGCGCCCAGCGACCCGGCGCCGTCGCAGGCAGCCCCCGCCACGCCGGACGTCCCGCGCACCACGGCCACCGTGACATCGCGCCCGCCGGCCCCGGCGCAGCCCCCGGGCGAGCAGGAGCCCATTGCGATCATCGGCGTCAGTGGGCGCTACCCCCAGGCCGATGATCTGGACGAGCTGTGGGCCAACCTGGCGGCCGCGCGAGACGCGGTGACGGAAATCCCCCGGGACCGCTGGGATGCCAACGCCCTCTTCTCGACGGACCCGGCCGCGCCCGGGCACAGCTATGGCCGTTGGGGCGGATTCATCTCGGACGTGGACGCGTTCGACTCGCTCTTCTTCCAGATCGCGCCGAAGCAGGCCCGCTCCATGGATCCCCAGGAGCGCCTGTTTCTCGAGACGGCCTGGGCCGCCATGGAGAATGCGGGCTACCCGCCGTCGCGCATCCCGGCCCCTCGTTTCGGCGGCCAGGGACACGACGCGGGTGTCTTCGTCGGTGTCATGTGGGACGACTACGCGGTGCTGGGTGCGACCGAATCGGCGCGCGGCAACCCCCAGGTGGTCCTGGCCAACCGCTCGTCCATCGCCAACCAGGTCTCCTATTTCGGCGACTTCCGGGGGCCGAGTGTCGTCACCGATACCGCCTGCTCCGCATCCCTCGTGGCCCTGCACCAGGCCTGCGAGAGCATCCGCCGCGGCGAGTGCCGCTATGCGATCGCGGGAGGCGTCAACGTCTCGGTGCACCCGGACAAGTATGTCCACTTGAGCCGCAAGTCGATGCTCGCCAGCGACGGCCGCTGCCGCGCTTTCGGCGCGGGCGGCAGCGGCTATGTGCCGGGAGAGGGCGTGGGTGCGGTGATGCTCAAGCGCCTGTCGGAGGCCGTGGAAGACGGGGACACCATCCACGCCGTGATCAAGGCCACCGCGGTCAACCATGGCGGACGCACCAGCGGGTACACGGTCCCCAACCCGCGCGCGCAGCAGGCGCTGGTGGAGCAGGCGCTGGCGACGGCCGGCGTGGACGCCCGGACCATCGGCTGCGTGGAGGCCCACGGCACCGGCACCGAGCTGGGTGACCCCATCGAGCACGACGCGCTCGCCGGTGCGTTCGGCAAGCACACGCAGGACACGCGGTTCTGCGCGCTGGGGTCGATCAAGTCGGCCATCGGCCACCTGGAGGGCGCGGCGGGCATTGCGGGTCTGACCAAGGCGGTGCTGCAGCTCCGCCACCGGACACTGCTGCCCACCCTGCACGCCGAGACACTCAATCCGGTCATCGATTTCGAACGATCGCCCTTCGTTGTCCCGCAGCACGCCACACCGTGGCGCCCGGTCGTCGGCGACGACGGCCGCGAGCTGCCCCGCCGGGCCGCGGTGAGCTCCTTCGGCGCCGGGGGCACCAACGCCCACGTGATTCTGGAGGAGTACCCGGCGGAAGTCCCCGCTGCCGCCGAACCCGGGTCACCGGAGCTCATCGTGCTCTCGGCGCGCGACGAGGAGCGCCTGCGGGTCTACGCCGCCCGGCTCGCCGAAGCGCTGCGCCCCGGGGAGAACGAGGCCGCGCCGCGCCTCGCCGATGTCGCCTACACCCTGCGCGTGGGGCGCGAACCCCTGGCAGAGCGCCTGGCGTTCGTGGCCCACGACCTGGCGGAGGCCGCCGAGGGCCTCGCCGCCTTCGGGCGGGGCGAAGCCGGACAGTGGCTGCACCGGGGGCGCGTCGACCAGCACCCGCCCCTGGCGACGCTCTTCCGGGAGGGCGCGGGCAGCGAGGCGTTCCTCGCCGCGCAAATCGAGGCGGGTGAAGACGACATGCTCGCGCGGCTATGGGTCAGCGGCGTCACCCTGGACTGGGACGTGATGCATCGCCTGCGCCCCGGCACGCGCCGGCGCGTACCCCTGCCCACCTATCCGTTCGAACGCGTGCGTCACTGGCTCGACCTCCAGTCCGAGGCAGCAGCCTCGGCACCGCCGCGGGCAGCCACCGCGTCGACATCCGGCCGCGACCCCTGGCGCAAGACCCTCGCGGCGAGCGCCCCGGTGCTGCGGGACCACGTGGTCGACGGACGCTGCATCCTGCCCGGCGTCGGTCACCTGGACCTGGTCGCCGAGGCCTGCGGCGGCCTGCAGGGCCGCGCGCTCACAGACGTCCGCTGGATCGCCCCCCTCGCCGTGGGCGGTCGCCCCGTGGAGGCACGTGTGCGTATCGACGGGGCGGGCTATGAGGTGCTCGACGGCGACGGCAACGTCTGCTCCCGCGGGCAGCTCTCGGATGCGCCGGCCACGCCCGCATCGATCGACCTGTCGGCCCTGCGGGCAAGGCTCCACGAGGGACCAGGCCGCGATGAGTTCTACGCCATGCTGGAAGGCCAGGGCCTGCCCTACGGCCCCTTCTTCCGGCGCGTCACGCAGGTGTGGACCGGGCAGGACGAGGTGCTGGGCCGCATCGAAGCGGACGACGACAACGGCACCCACCCGCTGCACCCGGGCGTCCTCGACGCCGCGCTGCACATCATCGCGGCCCTGCTGGTGCGGCGCCGTGGGCCCGAAGCGCCGCCGATGCTCCCGTTCGCCGTCGACCGCGTGGAGGTATTCGGCCCGGTCCCCACGCGAGGCTTCTCCCATGTACGCGAGACGGCACGCGACCGATGCGACGTGACGCTCGTCGACGATGCCGGCCATGTGCGCGTGCGTCTGACCGGTCTGACCTACCGCGAATCCAGGCCCGCGCCGGTCTCTTACCGGGCCGCCTGGCGGGCCCGGCCCGCAACCGGGACGGCACGGCCCGCCCGTCGTGTCCTGTTGATGGCCGAGAACCCGGAATGCGCGCTCGCGCACGGCCTGGTTCGGGCCCACGACGACGCCAGCGTCGCGCGGCTTCCCGTCGAATCCGGCCTGGGCCCGACGGATCTGGACCGGGCGTTCGCCGGCGAGGTCCCCGACCTGGTCTACTTCCTCGCGAGCGACACCGCGGCGGAGCTTCCCGAGACCTCCGACCTTCAGGCGCGGATGGAGCGGGGCGCCTACGCGTTCTACCACCTCGTCCGGGCCCTCGATCGCTACGCCACCCCGGAGCGACGCATCGGCGTCAAGGTCGTGACCACCGGCGTGTACCCCCTGGAGCACGACGACGCGTCCCACCCGGGCTCCGCGGCCCTGCCGGGCCTGGCGATGGTGGCGGGCAAGGAGTTTCCGAACCTCGAAGTCGCCATCCTCGACGTGCGCGCGGACGAATCCCGGGCCGCGGCGGCCGCTGTCGCGACCGAGCCGTTCCCGGCCCGGACCGTGCCCGTATCCCTGCGTGGCGGCGTGCGCCGCGAGCGCGTCCTGGAGGCGGTGGAGCTGGGCGACGGCCCCTCCCGCTTCCGCCACGGCGGGGTCTACCTCATCGTCGGCGGCCTGGGGGCCGTGGGCAGGGACACCTGCCGCCATCTCGCGCGCACGTACCGGGCAAAGCTGGTGATCGTCGGCCGTTCGCCACTGGATGAACGCCGGCGCGAGGCGCTGGCGGAGCTGGAAGCGGCGGGCGCGGAAGTCCGCTACATCGCCGCGGACGCCACCGTACCCGCCGAGCTCGAGGCCGCCGTGCGGCAAGCCAAGGAGGCCTTCGGCGCGCTGCATGGCGTGATCCACGCCGCGATGGTGCTGATCAACCGCCCCTTGCAGGCGCTCCCGGAAAACGAGCTGGGTGCGGCGCTGGACGCCAAGGCGGCCTCCACCCTGGCGCTGCTGCGCGCCATACGGAACGAGCCGCTGGACTTCGCCCTTTTCTACTCCTCGGGGGTCGTCTTCGAGGGCAATTACGGCCAGGCCGGCTACGCGGCGGGATGCACCTTCGCCGATGCCTACGCCCTGCATGAGGCACGTACGCTCGCCTTCCCGGTGCGGGTACTGAACCTGGGCTACTGGCACGCCGGTGGCGACGAGGAGCGCGAGCGGGTGCTGCGACGTGTCCGGGCCGCCGGAATCCGGCCACTGTCCGCCGCCCGCGGCATGGCCGTGGTCGAGCGGATGCTCCGCTCCGAGCTCCCCCAGGTCCTCGCCCTGGATGCGGAGCCGGGCATTCTCGACAACCTGGGCGTGCAACGCGACCGCAGGCTGGCGCCGTCGGCGACGCCGGTACCGGCGGTCGCGCCGCGGGTACGCTTCGCCGAAGAAACCCTGAGCAACCCCGCGCTGACGGACCACCAGAGGGCCACGGCAGAGCTCGAACGCCTCTCGCCGTGTCTTCTCGCCGACGCGCTGGCACGACTGGGGCTGTTCGAGCAGGTTAGCGCGACGGCCACCCCGTCCGAGCTCGCCGAGCGCCTGGGCATCGTTTCGCAACATCGAGCCCTCTTCGAGCTCCAGCTCGATGCCCTGGTGGAAGCGGGCTTTCTGGAGCGGCAAGGCGGCGGAGTACGGCGTGGCGAGCGCGACATCGAGCCCGGAACCGGGCAGGCGCTTGCGCAGCTCGTCGCCCGCCATCCGAGCGTGGAGGCGCTGGCGTCGCTGCTGCAGGACTGCCTCTCGGCCCTGCCGGACATCCTCACGGGCCGGCGCGACGCCATGGAGATCCTCTTCCCCGATGGGTCGCCGGAGCGGGTCGCGGCGCTCTACGAGGGCGACCCCGTGACCGACCTGTGCAACGCCGAGCTCGCCCGCCTGGTGGTGGAGCAGGTCGAGGCGCGACGCCGGGCCGAGCCCCATCGCCGCGTACGCGTGCTGGAAGTGGGCGCCGGCACCGGCGGCTCCAGTGCCGTCGTCCTCGAGGCGCTGCGGCACCACGGGGACGCGGTCGAATACGTCTTCACCGACATTTCGCCGGGCTTCGTGCGCAAGGGCCGCGGGCGCTTCGCCGAGCGCTATCCGTTCGCCCGCTTCGAGGCGCTCGACATCGAGAAGGATCCCTCGGGCCAGATCGGCGACGCAGGCAACTACGATGTCGTGCTCGCCACCAACGTCGTCCACGCCACCCGCGAGCTCGTGGCATCGCTGCGCAACATCCGGCGCCTACTGCGGGGGGACGGCGTGCTCCTGCTCAACGAGGGTACCCGCGCCCAGCACCAGCTCGCGCTGATCTTCGGGCTGACCTCGGGCTGGTGGCTGTTCACCGACGGTGAGTACCGCCTGCCGCATTCACCACTGGCCAGTGAACGCCAGTGGCGCGACGTGCTCAGTGAGACGGATTTCGAGCGCATCAGCGCGGGCGCCCCGCGCACGGAAGCGGGAGCGCTCTTTCAGAGCGTCATCGCCGCGGTCGCCGACGGCCTGGACGCGCGGGACGTCGCGACGGCCCCCGACGCGGCGCAGGCGACACCTCCACGGACACCGCCGGCGGCGACACCGGCGGCGGCCCCGTCCCCTGCCGGCGCCGGCGATGCGTTGGAGCAGGTCACGAGCGTGTTCGCACGCGTGCTGGAGATGCAGCCGGAGCAGCTGGATCCCGACCTGACGTTCGAGAACTACGGTGTCGATTCGCTGGTCGCTCTGGAGCTGACCCGCGGGCTCGAGGAAGTCTACGGCCCGCTGCCTTCGACGCTGCTGTTCGAGCAGATCACCATGCGGCGCGTCGCGGAATTCTGCGGGGCACGAGCCACGCCCACGCCCCCCGCGGCGGATCCCGCCGAGCCACCGCCGCCCGACCCGGCCGCAGCCAACCCGGAAACGGCGCTCGCCGACGCCGCCAACGCCGGGCAGGACATCGACACCCTGGTGGAGAACCTGCCGGACGACGTGGTGGATCAACTCCTGGCGGAGCTGCTGCCCCAGGACCAACCAGGACAGGAGAACCCGGCATGACGCACGCCCCCTTCCGCTGTGTGGTCGTGGGCGACGAGGTGCTCCTCGTCGAGTGCACCCGGCAGCTGCTGGCGCGCGGCCACGACGTGGTCGCCGTCGTCACGGCGAACGCCGAGCTCCGCGACTGGGCCAGGGACCAGGGCCTCGAGGTAATGCCCTTCGGTGTCGATCTCGCCGAACGCCTGGCTTCGCGCAGGTTCGAGTACCTGTTCAGCATCGCCAACCTGCGAATGCTGCCCGACGCGCTCCTGGCGCTCCCGACGCGGCTGCCGATCAACTTCCACGACGGTCCCCTGCCGAAGCACGCCGGGCTGTTCGCGACCAGTTGGGCCATCCTGCAGGGCGAGACCGAGCACGGCGTCACCTGGCACGTGATGACCCGCGAGGCCGATACCGGCGACATCCTCAAGCAGCGCACGGTACCGGTCGCGCCCCGCGCGACGGTGCACGACCTGGACGTCGTGTGCCTGGATGCCGGCGTCGAGTCCTTCGCCGAGCTCATCGACGAGCTCGCCAGCGGCACGGCCACACGCACGCCCCAGGATCTGAGTCATCGGACCTACCATGGCCGCTTCGACGGCCTGCCCGCGGCCGGCCTGTTCGACTGGCAGCGCCCAGCCGCGGACCTGGACGCGTGGGTACGGGCGAGCGCCTTCGATCGCCGCGCCAACCGCTTCGGCATCCCCCTGGTGACCACGGGGCGGGAATGGCTCGCCGTGCGCGCCGCCGAACCCTGCGCGGAGTCCGTGGGCACCGCGGCGCCGGGCGAGATCATCGAGCGGAATTCGGACGGCCTCGTGGTGGCCACCGGCGACGGGCACATCCGGTTGACCGCGCTCGCCGACCTGACGGGCGAGCCGGTGGACCCCGCCGCCGTCGCCGACCACCTCGCACGCGAGCACGGGGGACGCTTCCCCGTGCCGGACGCAAGCGAGCTGGAACGCCTGGTGAAATGGAGCCGCGCCGCCCACCGGGAAGAGGCGCGGTGGGCACGAGCGCTGAGGGCGCTGTCGCCCCTGCAGCCCCCGCGTCTCGGGGCGTTGGGTGAGGTCGGGTCACCGGCCGCGCCCGTGACGCTCCCGGACACGCTCTCCAACCTGGCCGACACCCCCGCGTCGGTGGCCGTGGCCTGCGTGCTGGCGTTCCTGGCACGGCTCTGCCCGGAAGGGGAACGCGACCTCGCGTGGGTGCGCGATAACCACCGGGACAACGACCTGTTCGCCTCCGAACTGCCGCTGCGTATCCCCGGAGACATCCTGCAGCGCACGCTATCGCCGCTCGCGGCGCAGGTCGCGGCGGACGTCGACGCACTCCGCTCGAAGCCCCCCTACCGGCGCGACCTGCTGCTGCGCGACCCCTCGCTGACGGGCGCGGCGTGCTTCGGCCTTCCGGTGGGCATCGAACTGGACGACACCGCGCAGAGCGCGTCCGGTCGGGCCCTGACAGTGCGCATCGACGCGCGGGGGACGGTCGCCTTCGATGCCGGCGACGCACTGCCCCGGGATCACGAGGGGTGGCTGGCCGCGCGCTTCGCGCTCTTCGTCGACGGCATCGCCGCGAATCCGGGGCAACGGCTCGCCGACGTCGCCCTGATCAGCGAACCGGAACGCGCGCGCATCCACGCCTGGAACGACACCGCCGAGCCCTACCCCCGCGAGCGCACCGTCAGTCAGCTGGTCGCCGAGCGCGCCGGCACCGCACCCGCCACACCGGCGCTGCGCTTCGAAGACACGGAGCTCGACTACGCGGCGCTGGACCAGGCGGCCAACCGTGTGGCGCAGAGGCTGATCGACGCCGGCGCCGGCCCGGGCGAACGGGTGGGTGTCTATCTGACACGCTCGCCGGCGCTGATCATCGGGTTGCTGGCGGTGATGAAATCCGGCGCGGCCTACGTGCCCCTCGATCCGATCTATCCGCCGGAGCGCCTGCGCACGATGCTGGAGGACTCCGGCAGCCGTTGGGTCCTGACGAACGCCGACGCGGACGATCCGTTCGGGGAACTGTCGGTCATGCGGTTGCCCGTCGATCCCGAACCGGCGGACGCGGCGAGCGCGCCGCCGGTGGACCGCTCCCGGCCCGATGCGCCGGCCTACGTGATCTACACGTCGGGCTCCACGGGGCGCCCGAAGGGCGTCCAGGTGGGGCACAGAGCCCTCGTCAACTTTCTCTGGACAATGGCGCGCAAGCCCGGCTTCAGCGCGGGGGACAGCCTGCTCGCGCTGACCACCGTCTGCTTCGACATCGCCGGACTCGAGCTCTACCTCCCGCTGGTCCGTGGCGGGCTGGTGGAGATTCTGGCGGCGGAGGTTTCCGCCGATGGCGTCGCGCTGCGGCAACGTATCGAGCGCGCCCGCCCCACGCTGCTCCAGGCGACGCCCACCACCTGGCGCATGCTCATCGCCGCGGGCTGGGAAGGCGACCCGGGCCTGCATGCCCTGTGTGGCGGCGAAGCGCTGCCCGACGAGCTCGCCGGGCAACTGGCGGTCCGCGTCGGCAAGCTCTTCAACGTCTACGGTCCCACCGAGACGACGATCTGGTCGACCCTCGACGAGGTGAATGCGGGCGAGCCCGTGACCATCGGTCACCCCATCGGCAATACCCGCTGCCACCTGCTCGATGCGCGCGGCGTCGCCGTCCCACCGGGCATACCCGGCGAGCTGTACATCGCGGGCGACGGGGTGGCGGACGGCTACCTCGGCCGCCCCGAGCTGACCGCCGAGCGCTTCGTGCATCTTCCGCCCACCGGCGAGCGCGCCTACCGCACCGGGGATCTGGTGCGCCAGCGCGCCGACGGTCGGCTTCAGTTCCTCGAGCGCCTGGACCGGCAGATCAAGCTCAACGGATACCGCATCGAGCTCGCGGAGATCGAGTCGGTCCTGCGGCGGATGGACACGGTCGCCGAAGCGGTCGCGCTGGTGCGCGAAGACCGCCCCGGCGAGCAGCGCCTGGTGGCCTATGTGACGGGCAACGACGCCCTGCCGCCGGCGGAAGAATTGCGCAGCCGGCTCGCCGACTCGCTGCCCGGGTACATGGTTCCGACTGCCGTGGTGGTGCTGCCCCGCATGCCGCTCACGGCCAACGGGAAGATCGACCGCAAGGCGCTCCCCCAGCCAGCCCCGAAGCGGGTCGCGGGCGCCGCAGCGGCCACGCGCAACGACCTGGAACGGCGAATCGCCGGAGTCTGGTGCGAGGTGCTCGGTCTCGAAGACGTGGGTGCGGAGGACAATTTCTTCGACCTGGGCGGCGACTCGCTGCGGCTCACCTCCGTGACGACACTGCTCCAGGAGCGCCTGGGTCGACCCGTCACGCGCCTGGACATGTTCGGCCACCCCACCGTCCGTGCCATGGCCGCGTATCTCGGCGGGGATTCGGAAACCAGCGCCCGCACCCCACGAAGACGCCGTGACGTCGCGACGCTGTCGCGACGCCGCAAGCGCACGCAAACGGGCTCTGTCCCGTAATCCACGCCGGAGATGGACTCGGCCCGCACGCCCCAGCACAGGAGGGATCCATGAATCATTGCAAGGTCTGTTCGCTGAAAGAGAACCACCCGGGCGTGGTCCTGGACGATCAGCAGGTCTGCAACCTCTGCAACCTCGACTTCGCAGAGGAGCTGCTGACCAACTACCGCTACACCGCCGATGTCTTCGCCGAATTCCAGCAGGCAGAGCCGGCCGAGGGCGAATACGACTGTCTGTTCATGTACAGCGGCGGCAAGGACAGCACGTACATGCTGGACAAGTTCGTCAACGAGTACGGCAAGCGCGTGCTCGCCTTCACCTTCGACGTGCCGTTCGAGAGCGAGCACGCGGCCCAGAACATCGAGCTCGCCCGCGAGAAGATCGACGCGACCTTCGTCCTCGATTCCGACGACGACAATATCAAGCGCATGATGCGCGAGGTGTTCAACCGACCCGCACCGCCGAAGCCGGGCAAGTACCTGGACGAGAAGCTTCCGTGCGTGTCCTGCCGGACGTTCTTCGTGCTCCGCGCGATCCTCATGGCCTACCGCCAGAAGATTCCGTACATCGCGCTGTGCGCGGACCCGCAACAGATCCTGACGATGGAATCGAACGTCCGCGAAGTGGTGCGGGGGTTCTACAAGACCTTCGGCGAGAGCCTCGCCGATTCGCTGTTCGGGGGGCAGCTCGAGGATCTGCTCTTCGACGAGGAACAGAACCTGCCGAAGATCGTCTTCCCGTTCATCGCCATGCGCCACGAGTACGACCCGGACCGCATCATCGAGGAGCTGCGGGCGAAGGGCCTGTACCAGTCCTCGCCCATGGAGACCCACTGCACGCTGTTCCCGCTGCTCAATTACTACTCCTTCAAGCACTGGGACTGCATGTTCTACAAGCTCAATGCCTCCACCCACGTGCGCTCGGTCAAGCGCAACGGGGACAACGACAGAAGCACCTTCAGCATCAAGTTCCCCCGGTCCATGGATCTCACCGACGTCGAGCGACGCCTGGGCGAGGTGACCCTGGAGCTGGCCGAAGGCGGCGGCGACCGGGACGAGCACGAACGCACGCTCGTGGACCTGTTCCAGCGGATGGGCGCCTCCGAGGACGCCGCGCAGTTCGTTGCACAGAGCTTCCTGGGAATGCATGAGGTCGCCGATGACCTGGGCATTCAGCTGCCCCGGAAACAATGAGTAAGGGAGATACGATCGTGACAGTTTCCGATTCAGACGTCGCAATCATCGGTATGGCCTGCCGCTTCCCGGGCGCGGATTCCGTGGACCGCTTCTGGGACGTGCTGCGGGACGGGCAGGAGACCCTGACCCTCTACTCCGACGAAGAGCTGCAGGCCGCGGGGGTGCCCGCCGATCGCCTTGCGGACCCGCACTACGTCAAGGCGGCGCAGACGATTCCCGGTGTGGATCTGTTCGACGCCGGGCTCTTCCAGTTCACCCATGACGAAGCCGAGATCCTGGATCCCCAGCATCGCGTGTTCCTGGAGTGCGCCCTGGAGGCGCTCGAGCGCGCCGGGCACGACCCGGAACGCAGCCACGAGCACATCGGCGTGTATGCCGGTGCAGGGATGAATACCTATCTGCCCGACAACCTCGGCGACCGGTATCGCACGGGCTCGTCGGTGGACCGGTACCGCCTGATGCTGGCGAATGACAAGGACTTCCTGGCGACCCGGGTGTCCTACAAGCTCAACCTGCGCGGCCCCAGCGTGAGCATCAACACCGCCTGCTCCACCTCCCTGGTGGCCGTGCACACGGCCTGCCTCGGCCTGCTAGGCGGGGAATGCGACATGGCGCTGGCAGGCGCCGTGCACCTGTCCCTCCACGACAAGGGATACGAGTACCAGGAAGGCATGATCTTCTCGCCGGACGGGCACTGCCGCGCCTTCGACGCGCAGGCCAGGGGGACCGTCATCGGCAGCGGATCCGGGGTGGTGATCCTCAAGCGCCTCGCCGACGCGCTCGCCGACGGTGACTGGATCCACGCCGTCATCAAGGGCACGGCGATCAACAATGACGGCGCCAACAAGACCGGATACACGGCACCGAGCATTGACGGCCAGGCGGGCGTGATCGCCGATGCACAGAACGCCGCGGGGGTGGCGCCGGAGACGGTGAGCTATGTGGAGGCACACGGTACCGGCACACCGCTGGGCGATCCGATCGAGGTGGCCGCGCTGACCAACGCGTTCCGGCAGGAAACGGACGCGGTGGGCTTCTGTGCCCTGGGATCGGTGAAGACCAACGTCGGCCATCTCGACACCGCCGCGGGCATGGCCGGCCTGACCAAAGTCGCGCTGATGATGGAGCACGGCTCGCTGGTGCCGAGCCTCCACTTCGAGTCCCCGAACCCGGAGATCGACTTCGATGCCAGCCCGTTCTTCGTGAACACCCGCACCACCGAGTGGCAAGCCCACGACGGTCCGCTACGCGCCGGGGTGAGCTCGTTCGGCATCGGCGGCACCAATGCCCACGCGGTGCTGGAGCAGGCCCCGGAGCGGCCAACGCCAGTACGCACGCGGGACTCGGAGCTTCTGGTGCTCTCCGCCCGCTCCGGGGAAGCACTGAAACAGACGGCGGCGGACCTGGCCCGCTACCTGAGGCAGCACAGCGATCTCGATCTCGCCGCGGTCGCCACCACCCTGGGCCTCGGCCGCCGGGCTTACGGCCATCGCCTGGCGCTCGTGGCCACGAGCACCCGCGAGGCGGCGATGGCCCTCGCGCTCGGGGACACCGAGCAGATCATCCAGGGGGCGGCGGGTGCGCAGCCGACCCAACCCATCTTCGTGCTGTCCGCCGGCGAGGTGGATCCCGACGGCGCGGAGGCGCTGCAGCGCAGCGTGCCGGCCTACCGTGAAGCGATCGAGCGATGCGCCGAGGCACTCGGGTTGGCCCATGACGACCCCGGTCTCCGGGACGCCGGGGCAGCGGTGGCCGGCTTCGTGCACGAGTACGCGACAGCCATGACGCTGGCCTCGTGGGGGCTGGAGCCGGCGGGGCTGGCCGCCGATACGCCGGCCGGGCTCGCCGTGGCCGCAGCGCTGACCGAATCCCTTTCCCTGGCGGACGCCCTGGCCTGGGTTCGGGGCACCGCCCCCGCGCAGCTCGATGTGCCGCGCTGGCCGGTGTTCAGCACCCGGACCGGAAACTGGATGAGCGAAGAGGAAAGCCGCTCCGCCGGGAACTGGACGGCGGACGGCGATCTGCCCGCGCTGGACACGCTGACCGCCGGCGATACGGGGCGCCCGGTGCGACTCACCGCGGGCGAGACACCCGTGCGCGGCCTCCACCCGCTCCTCGCGCTGGTTGGCGAGCTGTGGGCTCACGGCGCTCCGGTGGACTTCGCGAAGGTGCAGGAGGGCACCGAGCTGCGCCGCGTACCGCTGCCGCCACGTCCTTTCGAGCGGCGCCGGCACTGGATCGAGCCGCACGAGACGAGTTCGCCGGAAACCGCCACGAACACGGAGCGTCTGGCCGCCCGGCTCGACCCCCAGGACGGCCGGTACAACGCCACGCTGCTCACCGACTACCTGGTCGAGGAGGTCGCCAGGCTGCTGGGCGATGACCAGCAGGCCGGCGTCGATACCAATCTCTTCGAGCTCGGTCTCGACTCGCTGATGCTCGTGGAGGTCACGGCCAAGCTGGGCAAGGAGCTGGACTTCGAGGTGCCGGCCACCGCCTTCGTCGAGTACCCCACGATCCGTGCGTTCGTGGACAACCTCACGGAGCTCATGGGATACGGCCCGCCCACCGAAGGGGCCACACCCGCGACCGGCGGCCGCCTGTCCAGACGCGCGCAGCGCGCCGCCGCCCGGGCGGACGGCAACACCTGAGCCCGGACCCCGCGTGATGCCCGTACAGGCCGCTCCTGTTTGAAGACGAGAGAGAGCTCATCGTGGACGAAAAGCGAAGGTTGCTGCTGAGCCTGCTGAGCCGGATGCCAGCCCCGGTCCCGAAACGCGACGGTATCGCCATCGTCGGCGTGGCCGGTCGCTATCCGTTGGCCGAGACGGTTACGGACTTCTGGGAGAACCTGGCCGCCGGGCGGCATTGCATTCGCGAGGTGCCGGGCGCGCGCTGGAACGCCGGCGCACACTACGACCCCAGCGGCACGCGCGGGAGCTACAGCAAGTGGGCGGGCTTCGTCGACGATGTCGACAAGTTCGACCCGCTGTTCTTCCAGATCTCGCCCGCCGACGCGGAGGCCATGGATCCCCAGGAACGGCTGTTCCTGGAGACCGCTGCCGCCGTGCTCGACGACGCGGCCTGCCCGGCGGCCCGGCTCGCCGCCAAGGGGCCGGTGGGCGTGTTCGCCGGGGTGATGAACAGCAACTACGAATGGATGGGGGGCGACGCGGCGGCGCGCGGGGCGCACAACGACGCGCACTCCAACTTCTGGTCCATCGCCAATCGCGTCTCCTACACCTTCGACTTCACGGGCCCGAGCCTGGCGGTGGACACCGCCTGCTCGGCCTCGCTGACGGCGATTCACCTGGCGTGCGAGAGCCTGCACTCCGGCGAATGCACCGCCGCCATCGCGGGGGGCGTGAACCTGATCCTCCACCCCATGCACCTGCGCATGCTCGCGCAGCGGGGCATGGTTTCCCACGATGACCGGCTCAAGAGCTTCGGCGCCGACGCCGACGGCTTCGTCGACGGCGAAGGTGTCGGCGCGGTCCTGCTCAAGCCCCTCGCCTCGGCGGTCGCCGACGGCGACCGCATCCTCGGCGTCATCCGCGGCACCGCCATCAATTCGGGGGGCAAGACCGGCGGCTATACCGTGCCCAACGCCGATGCCCAGAGCCGGGTGATCCGTAGCGCCATGGAGCGGGCGGGCGTCACGCCGGAGGCGATCGGCTACGTCGAAACGCACGGCACGGGCACCCCGCTCGGCGACCCCATCGAGATCGCGGGGCTCACGGAAGCCTTCGGCGGCCGCATCGACCCGTCGCAGCGCAGCGAGCGCCCGACCGTACCCATCGCATCCGTGAAGTCCAACATCGGCCACCTGGAGTCCGCGGCCGGCGTCGCCGGTCTCACCAAGGTGCTGATGCAGTTCCGGCACGGCATGCTCGCGCCCTCGCTGAACGCGACACGCCTCAACCCGAATATCGACTTCTCGACCACCCGGTTCCAGGTTCAGCAAACGCTCGCGCCATGGCCGAGGCTGCGCCAGACCGGCGCGGACGGCGAAACGGACGAGCTCCCGCGGCGTGCCATCGTCAGTTCGTTCGGGGGCGGGGGCGCCAATGCCTGTCTCATTGCCGAAGAGTACGCGCCCGTCGCGGAAACGCGCTCCCGTACGGCGGACGGTCCGCAGCTGCTCGTGCTCTCGGCCAAAACGGAAGAGCGGCTGAATGCCTACGCCGCCCGGCTCGCGCGGTTCCTCCAAACGCACGCTGGGCGGGCACCGCAGGTAGACGCCGGCGCCCTGTCCGAAGCACAACGGGTCTGCACGGAGGTAGCCGCCCGCATCCTCGGCGTGGACACCGATGCGCTGGACCCCGAGGCACGTTTCGAGGACTGCGGCTTCGGCATCGCCGAGCGGGCAAACCTCCTGAGCGAACTGACCATCCAGCTCGATCGCGAGCTTCCGGCGTCCGCGGCCCAGGCGGACTCGATCGCCGCGGTCGCGCGCCTCATCGCCACCGCTGAAGGCGAACCGGCCGACGAGACCCTGCGCCTCGCCGATATCGCCCACACACTGCAAACGGGCCGCACCGCCTACGAACACCGCATGGCCCTCGTCGCCGGGTCGGTGTCCGAAGCGGTGGAACACCTCCAGGCCTTCACCGAGGGTGCCGGCGCTGACCCGGTCATCACGGGGCGGGCCATGCGCGCACAACCCCAGCTTTCCGACCAGGACGCCTCGGCGCTCGAAACCGCCGTGCAGACCCGTGACCTGCCGGCGATCGCCCGACGCTGGGTGGCCGGCGCACCCGTGGACTGGTCGCGGGTGTGCCCGGCGGACGCGCGCCGCATCGAGCTGCCGACCTATCCTTTCGCCCGCGAGCGCTACTGGATTCCCGAGCCGCCGGCGGACAGCAGCCCGGACCACGCGCCGCCATCGGCAATCAACGACGGGCCGGAGCAGCCCGCCGTGTCGGTCCCGGACTTCTATCGCCCAATCTGGGTGCGGGACCGGACACGCGCGGAACCCGCCGGCACGGCAAAACGCATCGTCGCGCTGGTCACCTCCGCCTCCACCTGGCTGGGTGAGGCCATCGCGGCCCGCGCCGGCGACGCCGACGTGGCGCTCGTGCGCGTGGACGAGCTGCCCGTCGACACGTGGCTCGCCGAGGCCCGCGGCGCCGATCTCGTGCTGCATCTCGGCGCCGTCGGCCACCGCATTACCGAGGGCGTCGGTATCGCCCAGGTCGACGCACACACCCGGCAGGGGTCCCTGGCGCTGTTCCGCCTGCTGCGCGAAAGCGGCGTCAAGCGGGTAGGGGTGGTGACGAACGACGCCCACCCGGTCGCCGGCTATCCGGTGGTCAATCCGTTCGCGGCGGGCCTGCACGGCTTGCTCCAGGTCGCGCCGAAAGAGCGGGCCGATCTCCGTGTCGCCGGCGTCGATGTCTCCCTGTCGGACCTCGCGGACGACGCCGCCACGTACGCGGCCGCCGACACGATCCTGCGCGAGGCACTGGCCGGCACCGGCCGGACCGTGGCGCTGCGCGCCGGTGTCCGCTACGCACGCCGGCTCGGCCAGGTCGGGCTGCCGGACGCGGATCCGGTGTTCCGCGACCGTGGCGTCTACCTGATGGTGGGCGGCACCGGGGGCATCGCCCGCGAGCTGAGTCTCCACCTGGCACGCGTCCATCGCGCGCACCTGGTGTGGCTCAGCCGGCGCGAGCCGGGCCCGGAACAGCAGGCGACCGTGCGCGAGGTGCAACGCCTCGGCGGCGAGGTCCTGCACGTACAGGGCGATGCGTGCGACGCGGAGGACGTCGCGAATGCGGTGGCGCAGGCCCGCGCCCGCTTCGGCACGCTCCACGGTGCCATCCACGCCGCGATGGTCTTCGATAATCACACGCTGGCCGAGCTCGACGAGCCGGCCTTCGAAGCCGCCACGCGGGTGAAGATCCAGGGTGCCGTCGCCCTGGCGGCGGCCACCGCCAACGAGCCCCTGGATTTCCTGACCTACTTCTCGTCGGCGGGCTCGTTCGGCAGTTTTGCCGGCAACGGCGCGTACATCTGCGCCTCCGCCAGCGAAGACGCCTACGGCGCGTTCCTGAGGGCACGCCTGCCCTTCCCCGTGGTCGTGATCAACCAGGGCTACTGGGGCGGCGTGGGCTCGGGGGCGCAGGCCGGACTCGCCGAGATCTTCGAGGGTCTGGGCATCCAGGCGTTCTCCGTGGCCGAGGGTATCGCCGGGATGGAGCGGATACTCGCAAGCGGACTCGGCCAGGTCATGCCGATTCGCGCCAGCCGTCGCGCACTGGAGGCCATGGGCCACGATCCGGCGCTCGACGGCGAGCTGCTCGACGGCGGCCACGCCCCCTCACTGGCCCGGGTGGCCCCCGGACTGGTGGAGACGACCAGCGCCGACGACGCGGCCAGGCAGGTGCTCGCCGGCTACGACGAGCTCGAAGCCGCGTCCGCGCCCATGCTGCTCGGCGTGTATCAGCGCATGGGGGTGTTCCTCGCCCCGGGTGAGCGCCACGATCTGCATGACCTGCGCGCCCGGCTGGGCATCGTCGAGAAATTCCAGCGCCTCCACGACGCGCTGTTGCGCATCCTGGAAAGCGCGGGCTATCTGCGCGTCGAGGACGGCTTCGTGGGCACCACGAACGCCGTGGACAGCATCGATGCGTCGGTCCAGAGCGACGCCTGGGAGGCGGCACTCGACCGCATCGCCGCGGCCTACCCCGACATCGAGCCGACGGTCACGCTCAATCGCCACTTCCTCCGGGATTACCCCCGGATTCTGCGCGGCGAGGTGGGGGCCACGGAGATCATGTTCCCGGATTCCTCGATGGAGCGGGTACAGAACTTCTACAAGGGGAATGGGCTGACGGACCGCTGCAACCTCGGCGTGCGCGATGCCGTGCGCGGCTTCCTGGACGCGCACCCGGCGCGACGCTCCGGCTCCCCCCTGCACGTGGTCGAGCTCGGCGCCGGTACCGGCGCCACCAGCGAGCGGGTGCTCCCGGTGCTGGCAGAACAGCCCGGGCGGGTCTCCTACACCTTTACCGACGTCTCACCGCGCTTTCTCGAGTACGGGCGCGAACGCTTCCAGACGCAGTACCCGTTCACCCGTTTCCAGGTCCTCAACCTGGACCGGGGGCTCGACGAGCAGGGCTTCGCCCCGGCGTCGGCGGACGTGGTCGTGGCGACCAACGTCGTCCACGCGACGCGCAACCTCCGGGCGACGCTGCGCAAGGCGAAGGCGCTCCTCGCGCCCGGCGGGTGGCTGATCCTCAACGAGCTGACCGCCGTGCGCCCGCTGCTCACCATCGGCGGCGGGGTGCTCGAGGGCTGGTGGGCGTTCGAGGACGGCGAGCTGCGCATGGCGGACTCGCCGCTGGCCTCGCCGGACATGTGGACGCGACTGCTCTGCGAAGAGGGCTTCCACGAGGTGCACCTGCTCGGACAAGGCGACGGTGACTTCGGCCAGACCGTGTTCGTCGCCGAGAGCGACGGCGTGGTCGCACACCAGACACCGCAGGACGTGGCGGCGCCGGCGAATCAGCCGCCGCAGGCGGACGTGCCGGCGGGTGGCGGCGTCGAAGAGCGCCTGCGGGAACTGGTCGAACGCGTTCTCAAGCTGAACCACCGCATCGACCCGGACCGCCCCCTCGCGGACTACGGATTCGATTCGCTGAGCGGCATGAAGATCGTGTCCGCGGTGGACGAGGCGTTCGGCGTGACCGTGCCCCTCGGCGCCTTCTTCGAGCATCCGACCCTGAAGGAGCTCGCCACTCACCTCGCCGACAACTGGCTGGCGGACGTGGCGGCACCGCCGGAGACGGCCGCGGCAAGCCCGGCGAGCGCCAGTGAAACAGGTACCGGCGCGGCGATGCCGGCACCAGCCCGGACCGCCGTCGCTACGACGGCCAGGGCGGAGCCTGCCGGCGGCCAGGGGGCGGCCGCAGTCGCCCCGACAGTGCTGAGGCCGAGGAACGGCGGGGAAACGGACTCCCACCCGCTGTCCGAAGGCCAGCGGGCACTCTGGGTGATCGAGCAGATCGCCCCCGGCAACTACGCCTACAACCTGCCGCTGGCGTTCTGGCTGGCACACGACGTGGACGTGCTCGCGCTGCGCGTGGCCCTGCAGGCGCTGGTCGACCGGCACGAAGCGCTGCGCGCCACCGTACGCGACGATCATGACGGCCCGCGGATGCACATCGCGGCCGAGCCGGAGCTGCCGTTCCAGCAGGTCTATCTGACCACGGTCAGCGAGCACGAACTCCGCGACCGGATGCGCGCCGAGCTGCGCCGTCCCTTCGACCTGGCGACGGGGCCGCTGATCCGGGCGACGCTCTACTCCATGGGGGACGGGCGGCAGGCCCTGCTGCTGACTTTCCACCACATGATCTTCGACGGCTTGTCCATCGACCTGATCCTCGAAGAGCTGGAACGCGGCTATGCCGCGGCACGGCAGGGCAACGAGCCGGCCACCGAGGCACCACGCTCCCGCTACGCCGATTTCGTCGCAGCCCAGCAGGCGATGCTGGCCGGCGACGAGGGTGAGCGCCTGCGCAACTACTGGACCGAGCGGCTGCAGGGCCGCGCGACGGTCATGCCCCTGCCCTTCGACCGTCCGCGCCCGGCGGTGCCCGGCTTCCGTGGCGCCAGCCTGGACGGGCACATACCCGCCCGGGTGATCGAGCGTGCGCGGGCGCTGGCGAAATCCGAGCAGACCTCGCTCTTCGGTGTGCTGATCGCCGCCTACTTCGCCCTGCTGAGCCGCTATACGGACCAGCGGGACGTGGCCGTCGGTACGCCCACCTCGGGTCGCCCACCCGGCGCCTACGAGGACGCCCTCGGCTACTTCATGAACATGGTGGTGCTGGCGGAGCACGTGGAAGACGAAGAGCCCTTCCGTGCCCTGGTGCGCCGCCTGCACCGGTGCGTGCTCGCCGCGCTCGACCACAGCGCACTGCCCCTGATAAGCGTCGCCGACGCCCTGCAACGCGCGCAGCCCGGATCCCCGTCCACGCCCTTCAACGTCGCGTTCTACTTCCAGAACTGGGTCGACACCGGCCCCCGTGACGGGCTCGTCCGCGACGCCGTCGAAGGCGTCCATCAGGAGGGGGAATTCGACCTCACGCTGGAGGTCGTCGAACAGGCGCAGGGCTGCCGGTACACGCTCAAGTACGATCCGGATCTCTTCGACGAAAGCACCGTCGAGCGGATGGGAGAGCACTTCACGGCGCTGCTCGACGGCGCGGTGGCGGCCGCCGACACGGCCGTCGCGGATCTCGACCTGCTCACAGCGGAGGAGCGGGCGTGGCTCGCGCCGCCATCAGCACAGGCATACCCGGCGGACACCCAGGTCTGGCAGCTGGTGCACCAGCAGGCACAGGCGCGGCCCGAGGCGGTGGCCGTGCGCTTCGGCGACGACCAGCTTAGCTACCGGGAGCTCGACGAGCGCGTCGCGGCGCTGGCGGCACGCCTGCGTGCCGCCGGGGTTGGCCGTGGCCGGACCGTCGGCGTTCTGCTGCCCAGGGGGCTGGCACTTCCCGAGGCGCTGCTGGCAGTGCAGGCCGCGGGCGGCATCTACGTGCCCCTCGATCCGTCCTACCCGGAAGACCGCCTCGAATACATGGCCGAGGATGCCGGGCTGCACCTGTTGCTCACGCATTCCAGCCTCCCGGGAGACCACGGCATTCGCCTGCCGCGGCTGTACGTCGATGGCGGCGAGTCCGCGCCGCCGGCCCCGTCGCCGGGTGTCTCCACTGCGCAGGACACGGCGTACGTCATCTACACCTCCGGCTCCACCGGGCGCCCGAAAGGCGTGCGTGTCGCCCACCGCTCGCTAATCAATTTCCTCTGGTCCATGGCGCGCGAGCCGGGCTTCGGCCCGCGGGATACGCTGCTCGCGCTGACCACCATCTGTTTCGACATCTCGGCGCTGGAGCTCTACCTGCCGCTGATCACCGGCGGAACCGTCGAGGTCCTGCCCACGGACACCGTCCGCGACGGCATCCGCCTGCGCGAGGCCGTGGAAACGTCGCAACCCACCGTCATGCAGGCCACTCCGGCGACGTGGCGCATGCTCCTCGCCGCCGGCTGGCCCGGCAGCCCGGCGCTCACCGTGCTCTGCGGAGGGGAGGCGCTGCCCGGTGATCTGGCTGACGAGCTGCTGGCGGGCAATCGCGAGGTCTGGAACCTGTACGGCCCCACCGAGACCACGATCTGGTCGGCCGTCGCCAGGCTCCGCCGCGGCGAGCGCGTAACCCTCGGCAACCCCATCGCCAACACGTCGCTGTACGTGCTCGACAGTCACCGCCGGCCCGTGCCCACCGGCGTGCCCGGCGAGCTCTACATCGGCGGCGACGGTGTCGCCCAGGGCTATCTCAACCGGCCGGACCTCACCGCCGAGCGCTTCGTGAGCGACCCGTTCGCAACCGAACCCGGCGCACGCATGTACCGCACGGGCGACCTGGTGCGGCGATTGCCGGACGGTGCCCTGGATTATCTCGGGCGTATCGACTCCCAGGTCAAAGTACGGGGCTTCCGCGTCGAGCTCGAAGAGATCGAGGCAGCCCTGAGACGGCTCGCCGGCGTACGCGAGGCGGTCGCGGTGGCGCGTCCCGACAGTGGAGGGAGCCATTCGCTGCTGGCCTGCTACGAGCTCGCGGAGGGCGCCGCCGAGCCCACCCACGAGCAGCTCTCACGCTGGCTGCCCGAGCACATGGTCCCGGATGCGCTGGTACGGGTATCGAGCCTGCCGCGCACCCTCAACCAGAAGGCCGACCGCACCGCCCTGGCCTCGCTCCCGCTGGACGAGCTGCGCCGCCGCTTCGGCGTGGCCGCTGCGACGAAACCGGAGCCCGGGCCCGCCGTCACGGACCCGGACGGCGGCGTCGAGGCACTGGTTGCCGACCTCGGCGAACGCGTCGCGCGTCTTGCCGACCTCGACCCGGGTCACGTGGACCCGCGGGCCCCGCTGGGGGAGCTCGGCATGAACTCGGTGAGCTTCACGGCGCTCAGCGCGGAGCTGAGCGAGGCCTACACCATTACCGTCGAGCCAACCCTGTTCTACCGCAGGGGCACGGTACTCGGGTTGGCACAGTACCTGCGCGAGCATCATCCCGACGCCATCCCCGCCGGCTTCCGGGCCGCGCCCCCGGCGCCCCCCGCCGCACCGGATCCCGAACCCGCGGCGGCCCCCGCGAGCGAACACGGGTCGAACGACATCGCCATTATCGGCATGGCCGGACGACTTCCCGGCTCGCGCGATCTGAACGAGTTCTGGGAACACCTCACCGCCGGGCACGACCTGGTGAGCGAGATTCCCGCCGAGCGCTGGGACTGGCGCGCGGAGACGGGCTCGCGGTCCCGCTGGGGCGGCTTCGCCCCGGACGTCGACTGCTTCGACGCCGGCTTCTTCGGGATCTCTCCCCGCGAGGCGGAGCTGATGGATCCGCAGCAGCGGTTGATGCTCGAGCTCGCCTGGGCGGCCATCGAGAACGCGGGGTACCGCCCGTCCGAGCTCGCCGACGAGCGCGTGGGCGTGTTCATCGCCGTCACGAACTCGGATTACCTGGAGGTCCAGCGCGCCGCCGGCCGCGGCACCGAGGGCCACACGATCACCGGTGCGGCGCTGTCGATCGTCGCCAATCGGGTTTCCTACACCCTCGACCTGCACGGACCCAGCATCGCTGTGGACACCGCCTGTTCGGGCTCGCTCACGGCGATCCACCAGGCCTGCGCCGCCCTGCGCGACGGCACTTGCGACCTCGCGCTGGCAGGTGGCGTGAGCCTCATCCTCTCGCCAACGCTCTACGAGGCCCTGAGCCGGGGCGAGATGCTGAGCCCGGACGGGCGCTGCAAAGCCTTCGACAGCCGGGCCGACGGCTACGTGCGTGGCGAGGGGGCCGGGATCGTGCTGCTCAAGCCCGGTGATCGTGCAGACCGGGACGGCGATGCCGTGCACGGGCTCATCAAGTCCATCACGGTCAACCACGGTGGACGCACCACCTCCCTCACGGCGCCCAACCCGGACGCGCAGACGGACCTGCTGGTGGACGCCTATCGCCAGGCAGCCATCCCGCTGGAGTCCGTCGGTTACATCGAGGCGCACGGCACGGGCACCGCCCTGGGCGACCCCATCGAGACCGCGGGGCTGAGTGCGGCGTTCGAACGCCTGCGCGAGGAGACGACCGGCCCCGCCGAAGCACGCTGCGCGATCGGGTCGGTGAAGACCAACATCGGGCACCTGGAGGCCGCGGCGGGGATCGCGGGGCTGTTCAAGGCCACGCTGGCCATGCAGCACGGCACCATCCCGGCCAGCCTGCATTTCCGGGAAGCGAACCCGTATCTCAGCCTGGACGGCACGCCGTTCGAGGTGGCCGAACGCACCAGGCCCTGGCCCCGCCCGCACACCCGCGAGGGCGAGGAGCACCCCCGCCGCGCCGGCGTCAGCTCCTTCGGTTTCGGGGGCGCCAACGCCCACGTCGTCCTGGAGGAGGCCGGACCACGGCCCGTGTCGCAGGAGACGCCCGGCGACCAGCTGATCGTGCTCTCCGCCCGCGACCCCGATGCGTTGCGCCGCTCCGCGGAGCAGCTCGTGGCGCACCTGGAGCACGACGAGCCGCCGCTCGCGGATCTCGCCTTCACGCTGCAGGTGGGACGCGAAGCCATGGCACACCGCCTCGCCGTGATCGCCGCCGATATCGGGGCGCTGCGCACGGCGCTCGCCGACTACCTCGCCGGCCGCGAGTGCGCGGTGCGCACCGCGAAGGTGAACCGGCGCCTCGCGCCCGCGGATGCGGCGGACGTGACCGGCCCCGAGGAGGCGATGGACGTCTGGCTCGGGGGCGCGGAGATCGACTGGCATGCCCTCCACGACGGCCAGGCACGGCGGCGGCTCCACCTGCCCAGCTATCCGTTCGCGCGCATTCGTCACTGGATAACGCCCGACAAGGCTCACGTTCCCCCGGCACCAGGCAGCGACGCGCCGCTTCACCCCACCCTGCTGGACGCCGACGCCTCCACCGCGCAGGCGCAGGTCTACAGGAAGCGCCTGCGCGGCGATGAGTTCTTTCTCGCCGATCACGTGGTTGGCGACCGGCCGATGCTGCCGGGCGTGGCGCTGCTGGAGATGGCCCGCCTCGCCGGGGAAACGGCCTCGCCGGGCACGCGCCTGCGCCGCATCGACGACCTGGTGTGGGCGACGCCGGTGCAACCTGCATCCGACGATGACGCGACTGCCCTGCTGGTACACATTCGCGGGGAGGGGACCGACACCTCATTCGAGATTACCAGCGCCACGGACGAGGCCAGGACGCATGCCAGCGGGACGTTGCGCTTCGGCGAGCCCGGCGAGCGCCCGGCCGCCATCGACCTCGCTGCCATCCGCACGCGCTGCGGCCAGGTGCACGAGGGCTCACGGTGCTATGCGGCCTTCGAGCGCATGGGTTTCGCCTACGGCACCAGCTTCCGGGTGATCGAAACCCTGGCGGAAGGCGAACGCGAGGTGCTCGCCGCCCTGCGCCTGCCGGCATCCCGCACGGCGGACGCCGGCGACTACGTGTTCCACCCATCGCTGTTCGATGCGGCCCTGCAGACCGCGGGCTGGCTGGCCCTGGCCACGGGGGACGGCGAGAGTGATGCGACCTACTTCCCGTTCTCCCTGGGCTCGGTGCGTGTGTTCGCGGAGTTGCCGGAAGCGCTCCACGCCTACGCCACGCCGTCGCGGCAGCCCGCCGCGCCGGACTCGATCGTTTTCGACGTCCTTCTCGTGGACGGTGACGGCCATGCAGTCGCCGCGATCGACGCATTCACGCTGCGGGCCCGGACGGCGAGCGAAGAGATTCACGCGTTCGAGCCGACCTTCGAGCCGGCGCCGGCCGCCGCCGAACCCGTCCAGGGGGACGTGCTCCTGCTGGACGGTGGAACGGAACCGGAAGGGACGGCGGTGCGCGCGGCGCTGGAGGCCACCGGCGTCACCGTGCACACGCTCACGCCGGGTGCGGATTTCGACGCCGAATACGCTCTCGAACGGGTGGGCCAGATCGCCCACGTCGTCCACCTGCCCGGCGCCGCGACCGACGACGACGCCCCGGAACACGACTGGCGCGTGGCGATGGCGGTGCTGCAGGCATGGCTGAATGATCGCCGGGGCGCCCTGCGGTATCTGTTCGCGCACACCGGCACCGAGGCGGCGCCCGCCCACGGCGCGATGGCCGCCTTCGCCCGTGCCGTCGGCATGGAGGAACCCGAGCTGCAGATGAGCACGCTGCAGGTCGAAGCGGGCTCGCTGGCGCCGGCAGTGGTGCAGGCGCTCGGGACGGCGGGCACCGGAGAGATTCGCATCGCGCCCACGGGCCGGCAACGCCGCACCTTCCAGAGCATGCCGCTGCCAGCCGCCACGCGGTCCCCCTTCCTGGGGGATGGGGCGCACGTGATCACCGGCGGCACCGGGGGTCTCGGGCTGCGGCTGGCGGAGCATGTCGCGGCGGTGCGGCGCTCGGCTTCGGCCGCCAAGGGCGGCATCGTTTTGCTCGCACGCAAGGAGCCCGCCCCCGCGATACGCGCGCGGGTGGAGGCCATGGGTGCGGAGCTGGTGCGGGTCGATGTCACTGATGCGACGAAGCTGAGGGCAGTGCTCGACGACCTGCGCCACCGCTTCGGCTGCGTGCGCGGCATCATCCACACCGCGGGCGTGTTGAAGGACGGGCTGTTGCGGCAGAAGCGCCCGGAGGACGCGGATGCCGTCCTGGCCGCGAAGGTTCGCGGTACGATCGCCCTCGACGAGGCGACACGGTCGGACCCGCTGGACTACTTCGTGCTGTTTTCGTCGGCGGCGTCGGTCTTCGGTAACGCTGGTCAGACCGATTACGCCTACGCCAACGGCTTCCTCGACCATTTCGCCGAGCGCCGGGAACGGCAGCGCGTGCGGGGATCGCGCAACGGGCGCACCCTCTCGGCGGCGTGGCCGGTCTGGGCCGAAGGGGGTATGCGCGTCGATGCCGACACGGAACGGGCCATGGCCCGGGAGCTCGGCATGCGCCCGGTCCCCACGGCGGCGGGCATCGCGGCACTGGAGCGTGCCCTCGCCGGCACGTCTCCATGGCTGCTGCTCACCCCGGGCGAGCCGTCCCGGGTCCTCGCGGCGCTCACCGACCAGGCCGGCCGGGCCGAGCGCTCCGGCAGCGCTGCCAAAGCGGGCCCGGCGCCCGCGCAGGTCACGCACGCCCTGTCGGCGGACGACGCCCGCGCGTGGACAGAGCAGCTGGTGGTCAGTGTGTTGGCCGAAGAGGTGAAGCTGCCGGAGGCGGACATCGGGCTGGACGAGCCCTTCGACGATTACGGCGTCGACTCCCTCATCACCATGCGGTTCGTGCGCCGGCTGGAGGAGCACTTCGGTCCGCTGTCGAAAACCCTGCTCTTCGAGCACGTCACCGCCCGGGAACTGATCGATTACCTCGTCAGCGCGTATCCGGATGCGTTCGCCGAGCACCACGAAGCGGCTGCGGCAACCGAGACCACCGGTGACGCCTCGTCCGGGGCGGACTCGCCCGCGGCCGCTGTCGCGGAACCCGGGCGCGAGGTGGTGAACCAACCCGCCGATCACTCGGACGACATCGCCATCATCGGGGTCGCGGGCCGCTACCCACAAGCGGACGACGTGAACGAGTTCTGGCGCAACCTCCGGGAAGGCCTCGACAGCATCGAGGAGATTCCCCGCGAGCGCTGGAATCACGACATCTTCTACGACCCGGACAAGTCCGCCCCCGGCAAGAGCTACAGCAAGTGGGGCGGCTTCGTGCGCGGTGCGGATCGCTTCGACCCGATGTTCTTCCGCATGTCGCAGATCGAGGCCGAGCACATCGACCCCCAGGAGCGGGTATTCCTCGAGACCACCTGGCACGTACTCGAAGACGCTGGCTACACGAGAGAACGGCTGCGTGGCTCCCGCACGGGCGTGTTCGTGGGCATGATGTACGGCCACTATCAGCTCTACGGCGTGCAGGACGCGCTGCGGGGAGACGGCATCGCGACCTCCTCCTCCTACGCGTCGGTGGCCAACCGGGTCTCGTACTTCTTCAACTTCACCGGCCCCAGCGTGGCGCTGGATACTATGTGCTCCTCCTCGCTGGTCACGGTGCACCAGGCGTGTCTGGCCATCCGCAACGGCGACTGCGACGTCGCCGTCGCCGGCGGGGTCAACATCTCCAGCCACCCGCTGAAGTACCTGCAGCTCGCGCAGCGTGGTTTTCTCTCGGAAGACGGTCGCTGCCGCAGCTTCGGGGAGGGCGGCACGGGATACGTGCCCGGTGAGGGGTCGGGCGCGGTCCTGCTGAAACGCCTGGACCAGGCGCTCGCCGATGGCGATCGCGTGCTGGCCGTCGTCAAAGCCTCGGCGGTCAACCACGGCGGGGCCAGCAAGGGTTACAGCGTTCCCAATCCGAAAGCACAGGGTGATCTGGTGCGGCACGCCCTGTCGAAGGGCGGGCTGAATCCGGGCGATCTGGACTACTTCGAGGCGCACGGCACCGGCACTTCGCTCGGCGATCCGGTGGAGATCACCGGGATGCTGCGGGCCTTCGAGGGCAACCTGCCCGAGCGCCTGCCCATCGGGTCGGTGAAGTCCAACATCGGCCACGCCGAATCCGCCGCCGGCATCGCCGCGATCACCAAGGTGCTGATGCAGATGCGTCACGGCGAGCTCGTGCCGTCGCTGCATGCCGAACAGCTCAACCCCAACATCAACCTCGACGAGACGCCCTTCCAGCTCCAGCGCGAGCTCGCCCCGTGGCCGCGCCGCGTCTCCGACGACGGCGCCCCCCTGCCGCGAACCGCCGGCATCAGCTCGTTCGGAGCGGGTGGCACCAATGCCCACCTGGTGCTCCAGGAGTATCCCGGCGGCGCCGACGAACGCCCGCGGGACCGCGAATCCGGCCCCCAGCTCGCGGTGCTGTCGGCCAAGGACGCGGAACGGCTGCAGGTACAGGCGCAACGCCTCGCCGCCCACCTGCGAAGCGAGGGCAGCGATGCCGCCCGCGAGGCGGTCGCCTGGACACTGCAATGGGGTCGCGAGGCCATGTCCCACCGGGTGGCGGTCCGTTTCGAGACCCTCCCGGAGCTCGCCGATGCGCTGACGGAAGTGGCCGAAGGCAAGACCCCGCCGGGCACCTGGAGCGGCGTGGTGGATGTGCGCAAGCCCGCCGCGGGAGAGACGCCGGAAGCGACCCCCGAGGCCTACGCGCAGGCGTGGACGTCCGGGCAGTCCGTGGACTGGGCAGCCTTGCATCCGTGGGGGCGCCCCGACCGGGTTTCCCTCCCCGGCTACCCCTTCCTGGGGGAGCGCATCTGGATCGCGGCCGCCGACGCCGAGCTGGACGCCCTCGACACCACCGGCGAGGCCCGGGGCATGCTCCTGACCCGCGCGTGGGAACCGGCCACGGATGCACCGGCCACGGCCACGCCGCGGCGTACGGTCATCCTGACCGTGCCCGGCGCCGAAGCGCTGGCGGACGCGCTCGCCGGCGCCCTGCCCGCGTCCACGGTCGTCACCCATGAGGAACTTCTGGCAACGCTGAAGGCCGGCGAGGACCAGTGGGAGAGCGTCGATGCGCTGATCGATCTTTCCGGGTGTGCGGACAGGACCACGGCGGACGCTCACGACGCCCTCCCCGGCTGGATCACCTGGATGCAGCACGCGGTGGACCGGCAACGTGAGGGGCTGTCCGCCATCCTGGTCTCCCGCCGCGACGCCAATGGCGCAATACCGCCCGCGGGCGCAGCCCGCGCGGGCCTGTACCGCATGCTGCAGAGCGAGTACCGGCATGTGCGCTCGCGCCACGTCACGGTGGAGTCGGACACCTCCGACGACCAGCTTTGCCGGTGGGTCGCCCAGGAGCTCGGGCTGGCAAGCGACGTCTCCGAAGTGCTCTACCGCGACCGCACCCGGCACACCGCCGTGCTCCGCGAGCAGCCGGCCACCGCCGGATCGCGGCTCGACTTCCCGCGAGACCACGTACTCTGGGTGACCGGGGGGACACGCGGGATCGGCCTGCGTACGGCGCAGCACTTCGTCGAGCGGCATGGGGTGCGCAAGCTGGTGCTCACCGGGCGGGAGCCTCTCCCGCCCCGCTCGGAGTGGCCGGCCCATGTGGCGGACGACACCGCGCTGGGGCGCAAGCTGCGCCCGCTCGCCGAGCTCGTCGAGCAGGGTGTCGAGGTCGAGGTGCTTTCGGTGCCCCTGCAGGACACCGCCGCGCTCTCCGACGCTCTGGCCCGGGTCAAGCAGCGCCTGGGTCCGGTGGGCGGCGTGATACACGGCGCGGGATTCACGGACTTCGACAACCCCGCCTTCGTGCGCAAGACGCAGGCGGGGATCGCGCGGGTCCTCGAACCGAAGGTATCGGGGCTGGATGCACTCGTGGAGTGCTTCCGGGACGAGCCCCTGCACTTCTTCATCCTCTTCTCCTCGGTGGCGGCCGCCGTGCCCGCCCTCGCCGTCGGCCAGAGCGACTACGCGCTCGCGAACGCCTACATGGACGCGGTGGCCCGGGCCCGCCCGCATGGGCTGCCGCTGATCAGCGTGCAATGGCCAAGCTGGAAGGAAAGCGGCATGGGCGAGGTGCAGAGCGCCGCCTACCGCGCCTCTGGGCTCGGCACCCTGTCCGACGCGGACGGGCTGGCGCTGCTGGAGCGCGCCATCGCCAGCGGTGAGCGGGTGGTGCTGCCGGCTCTGCCCGCCCCGGACGCGGACTGGCATCCGGAACGGCTGACGTCACGCCGGCTCGTGGCCGCCCAGCGCAAGCCACGGACCGGGGCGCAGCCGGACACGGGCGTCGACACGGGGGGTCGGGCGGCGGCTTCCGAGGCCCCGCAACCCGCTGAGGGGCACACGGAAGCCGCCGGCGCTCAGCCACCGTCGTCGGAGTCGATGCAATCCGCCGTGACGGCGCTCAGCGAGTGGATGCTGGAAGAGCTCGCGCGGGAGCTCGGCTTCGACAGAGCCAAGCTGGCGGGCGACGTCCCGGTGGAAGACTACGGGATCGACTCGATCCTGGTCTCGCAACTGGTCCAGAACGTGGGCAAACGCCTGGACGTCTCGGTGGATCCTTCGGCGCTGCTGGAATACCCCACCGTCGACGAATTCACCAATTACATCGCCGAACAGCACGGCGATGCCCTGATCAGCGCTTTTGCCGCAGAGCAGCCGCAGGCCGGGACGACATCCTCGCCCGGGGCTTCCTCGCCGGCCCGGGAGGGGCCCGCAGCGGTCGATGAGCGTCCCCCGGCGTCCGCCGCCGAGCCGGCACCCACTGGGGATACCGTGACCAGCCCGGAGGATTCCGGGGTCGACACGGCCCGGGCACGCCGGAGTTCGGGGGATGTGGCCGTCGTGGGCCTGTCCGCCAGATTCGCGGGCGCGGAGTCCGCCGACGAGTTCTGGCGACTGCTGCGCGAGGGCCGCTCGGCCCTGCGGCCGATTCCCGAGCACATGTTCCATCAGGAGTACCCTTACCACGCGGGCCTGTTGCCCGACGTCCTGCGCTTCGATCCGGACTACTTCTCCCTGTCCGAGGAAGACGTGCGCGCCATGGATCCCCAGGCGTTGCTGCTCCTGGAGGAAGTCGATGGCGCCCTGCACGACGCCGGCTACGATCCCGCGGAGCTGAAAGGACGTTCCGTGGGCGTCTACGTCGGCGGCCGCACGACGTATCAGCCGGACCCGGAACGACTCGAGCACGCCCGCAATCCGGTGGTGGCCACCGGGCAGAACTACCTGGCGGCGAACATCTCGCAATTCTTCGACTTCTGCGGGCCGAGCCTGGTCATCGACACGGCGTGCTCCTCGGCCCTGGTTGCCATGGATCTGGCCGTGCAGGCGCTGCAAGCCGGCGACATCGAGGTAGCCGTGGTGGCGGGCGTGAATCTGCTCGCCGACGGCCGGGCGCACATGGTGTTCGGGCGCCGGGGACTGCTCAACCCGGGCACCGAGTTCCATGTGTTCGACCAGCGGGCCGCAGGCCTCATACCGGGTGAAGGGGCGGGGGTCGTCGTGCTCCGGGCCCTGCCCGAGGCTCAAGCCGACGGCGACCGCGTGCTCGCGGTGCTGCACGGCATCGCGGTCAACAATGACGGCCGCACCGCCGGCCCGGCGACGCCCAATCTGCAAGCGCAGCGGGCGGTGATGAAGAAGGCCCTGGCACGCAGCGGCCGCAATCCGGCGGATGTGGCCTGGCTGGAAGCCAACGCGTCGGGCACCGGCGTCACCGACCTGCTCGAGCTCAAGGCCGTATCCGAGCTCTACGGCGGAGGATCGCAGCCCCTCGCCCTGGGCTCGATGAAGCCGAACATCGGTCACCCGCTCGCCGCCGAAGGCATCGCCGCGTTCATCAAGGTGGTGCTGATGCTGCAGCACGGCGAGGGCGTGCCATTCACCTCCGGCCAGCAGCCGCTCGAGCACTTCGACATGACCCGATCGCCGCTCTACTTTCCCAGGGAACCACAGCCCTGGCCCGGCACGACCGCGCTCGCGGCCATCAACTGCTTCGGCGACGGCGGCACCAACGCCCACGTGATCCTCGGGTCCGCGCCCGAGGGCTACGTGAGCAAGCGGAGCGCGTTGCCGTTGCGGGCGCTGGACCGGCGGGTCGTGCTACGCGGGCCCGCCGAGACGCCCGCCGTCTCGCCACAGCCGTTCTGGGAGACATACCGGTCCGAGCCGTCCGCCGCATCTGCTGAAGCCGCGGCTGCGCGCGAAACGCTGTTCTGGGAGCGCTACGAGATATCGGCCTCCGACAGCGCTGGCTCCGCGAACCTCTGGAACATCCCGGACGGGCGGTCCCAGCGCTCCACCGGCGAGACGTCAGGGCTACAACCCGCGCCGGAAGTCGAGGTGGCGGAATGAACGTCGTGTCCTCCGCCATGGCCATGGAAGCTCCGCACCAGGACGCGGCATCGGACGAGCCGCTCACCGGCTCGCTCCCCTCGGTGTTCATGTTCTCTGGCCAGGGGTCCCAGTACCACTGGATGGGCAAGGAGCTCTTCGACGAGAACGATGTCTTTCGCGATGCGCTGCGTCGCCACGATGCGACCGCCGCGAGGTTTCTCGGAGAGTCCGTGCTTGCGCGGGTCTTCGACCCCGCGAAGGGGAAGAACGACCCCCTCGTGGACACGCGCATCACGCATCCCGCCATCGTCATGATCGAGCTGGCACTGGCCGAGGCGGTGCAAGCGGCGGGGATCCAGCCGGACTACGTGATAGGCGCCAGCCTCGGCGAATACGCCGCCGCGGTGATCGCCGGCTGCCTCGAACCCGAGGAATGCCTGCGCATCCTGGTGGACCAGGCACAGTCGCTGCATCAGGGCCCCCGCAGCGGCATGCTCGCGGTGCTGGCGGATCCCGGCGTATTCGAGCTGGCGCCAGCGCTACGGCAATGCGACGTCGCGGCCCGCAATTATCCGGGCCACTTCGTCGTTGCCGGCACGGAGGCGGACCTGGCTCGCGCGGAATCGGAGCTGCGTGCGGCCGAGGTCCTGCACCAGCGGATTCCGGTGGAATACGGCTACCACTCCCGCCTGATGGACACCATGCACGAGGCATGCAGCCGCACGTTCGACGGCGTGGCCTTCGCGCCGCCGCGCATCCCGTGGGTGAGCAGCATCGATGGCGGCATGGTCCAGCAGGCCTCGGCCGAGCATTTCTGGCGCACCGCGCGCCTGCCCATCGAGTTCGAAGCGACGATCACGCGCATGCGGGAGCGGGGCGAGTTCCTGTTCCTCGACCTCGGCCCCTCCGGCACGCTCCACAATTTCGTTCACAACAACCTGCCGGAAGGGACGCGTTCCGAGTCCATACCGATACTCAGCCCCTTCGGCTACGACCGGACGACGTTGACGCGGGCGCGGGCACTGGCCGCCCCCAGAAGAACAAGGAAGGCGCACACGATGAAAGTCTACGGTTTTCCCGGGCAAGGCTCTCAGCAGCGCGGCATGGGCAATGACCTGTTCGGGAAGTATCCCGAACAGGTCGCGGCCGCCGACCGTATCCTCGGCTATTCGATCGCGGAGCTGTGCACCCAGGACCCGGAGCGGCAACTCAGCCGCACCGAATACACCCAGCCGGCGCTCTTCGTGGTGAGCGCCCTCAGTTATCTGGACCGGATGGAGGAGGACCCGACGCCGCCGGACTTCCTGGTCGGCCACAGCCTGGGGGAATACGTGGCGTTGTTCGCGGCCGGCGTTTTCGACTTCGAAACCGGCGTGCGTCTCGTCCACAAGCGCGGCGAGCTGATGGCCGCCGCCAGCGGCGGCACGATGGCGGCGATCGTGGGAACGGACGAGGCCACCGTCGAGCGCGTCCTCGAGGAAGCGGACCTGAACGCCCTCGACCTGGCCAACCACAACGCGCCGGACCAGTTCGTGCTCGCGGGGCCGTCCGATCAGATCGACGTGGCCTGCGAGGCCTTCGAGAAAGCCGACGCCCGCGCCGTGAAGCTGAACGTCAGCGCGCCCTTCCACTCGCGCTACATGCGGAGCACGGCCGAGGAATTCGCCAGGTTTCTGGAGGGCTTCGACTTCCACCCGCCCGCTGTTCCGGTGATCGCGAACGTCGACGCTCGGCCCTATCCCGCGGAGGCGGTGGCGGTGAAGGAGAGGCTGGTCCGGCAGATCGCATCGCCGGTGCGCTGGACCGAATCCGTGCGACGGCTGATGGGGCACGGTGAGTTCGAGTTCGTCGAGCTCGGCCCGGGGCAAGTGCTTACGCGGCTGGTCACACGCATTCGTACAACGGCCACCCCGCTCGATCCCATCGAGGCACCCGACCCCGCCACGACGCCGCCGCCAGAACCGGCGGCCTCCGCGCCCACTCCGGAGCCCGCGAAAGCCCGCGAATCGGTGCCAGCGGAGGACGACGCCTCACCCCGGGATTCGACCGGAGACGCCCCCTCGGTGAGTAACCATGGGATCTCGCCGGAACAACTGGGCGCGGCGACGTTCCGGGAGCGCTATGGCCTGCGCCGCGCCTACCTCGTCGGTTCCCTGTACGGCGGCATTTCCGGCCCCGACATGGTGAGGGCGGCGGCACGCGCCGGGCTGCTGGGCTTCCTCGGCACCGGTGGGCTCTCCCTCGACGACATCGAGGGGCAACTACGCGCCCTCCACGACGACCCGCCCCCAAACGGCGTTATCGGGGCAAACCTGCTCTACCGGCACGGCGCCCCCCAGGAGGAGTCGGCTTTGGTCGACGTGTTCCTGAGGCACGGCGTCGAGGCGATCGAAGCATCCGGTTTTCCCCTGGTCACACCGGCGCTGGTCCGCTTCCGGCTCAAAGGCGGGCGCATCCTCGCCAAGGTCTCCCGAGCCGATGCGGCGAAGGCGTTCCTGGCGCCACCTCCCGAGCGTCTGGTCCGCCAACTCCTCGCCTCGGGCGATGTCACCGAGCAGGAGGCGCAAGCCGCCGCAGGGCGCCCGATGGCGGACGACCTCTGCGTCGAGGCGGCCGGAGGCTGGCTGGACACCACAGCCGACCTCCTGACGCTTCTGCCCACCGTGCGGAGACTGCGGGACGAAGCCGAAACGCCGGATTTCCGGGTCCACGTCGGATGTGCCGGCGGCCTCGGTACCCCGGAGGCCGTCGCCGCGGCATTCTTCCTCGGCGCCGACTTCGTGCTCACGGGCTCGGTGAACCAGTGTTCCGTCGAAGCGGCGACCAGCGTGGAGGTGAAGGCGCTGCTGCAGGGCATACAAGTCCACGACGTCGTCACCGCCCCGTGGGGCGACATGTTCGAGTTCGGCGTGCAGGCCCGTTACGTGAAACGGGGCGTCTTCTTTCCCGCCCGTGCCAGCCGACTGCACGATCTGTGGCGCACGCACGAGTCCATCACGGAGCTGGATGACGACACCCGGCAGCAGGTGCTCGGTAGCTACCTGGGCAACGAGATATCGACGGCTGATCTACCCCCCGATAACGATCCGAAAGCGAAGCTCACGTCGCTGTTCCGGCACTACTTCACCCGCGGCCTCCGTCTCGCCGTGCAAGGCGACAGCCAGCACAAGGTCGACTACCTCATCCACTGCGGCCCGGCCCTGGGGGCATTCAACCAGCTCGTCGCCGACACGGAGCTGCAGCCGTGGCGGGCACGCACGGTGGAACGGATCGCGGACACGCTGATGGAAAGCGCAGCGTCCTATATCAACGCCGGTTGTCAGGACGGTTATCACGCTAGATGAGAACCGAAGTGAACGCCTGCCAGCATGGCTGGCGTAAACGCCGGGTTCGGCGGAAGCCGGACCCGTGATCTGCCGAAGCCGGGCGAGCGGCCGAAGTACACATAGCGAGCGAACGGCTCGTCAGAGACAACACGACCATCCATACGGGCAACGGTCGCTCGAACTCGGCGCCGACACCAAGGTACCAAATAGACATACCGTCGTACTCATGGGCCACGTCGCCAGCCGCTACCGCGTCCTCATTGGCCTGCGCAGCCCCGCCTCCGCCGGCAAGCGATTCATCGACGATTGTCCGCTGATAGAACCCGGCTGCTAGCGCCTATCGATAGTGTACGAGCCGATCGAGAATCCTTGGGCGTCGATTCGCGATGTCCTGGGCACAGAAGACGACTAAACGGCCGACAGGAAGGGTGCCACCGGACGCGGCGGCATCCAGCTACCGTCGCCTACCCGCCAAGAACGGACATTCGGATAGGTTCAATGGGTTAACCGTCCCCGAAACTCCGGCGATTGGGATAATTGACCCTGACCGTTATGAGCACCCTAATGATCCCAATATCAGCACTCTGTTGCGCTACAGGCTTGTAGAGCCGCAAGCTAGAACCATTGTAAGGGAGCCGCAATGCACTTAGAGCGCCTGACTCTCACCAACTTTCGCTCTTTCGATCACGTGACCGTTCGGCTGTGTCCGGACCTCACCATTTTTGTCGGCGAGAACAACGGTGGGAAGAGCAACGCGATAGACGCTATTCGCGTGCTGACACAGCCGCTGGGGGGTCGGCGGGAATTGTATTGCGAGACGACGGATATTCGCGAGGGAAGCGGCGAACGGTCCTTTCGCCTAGAGGCCGCCTATGGGGGGCTCAACTCGGCGCAGCAAGGACGACTGCTCAGTGCCATCGATGGGCGGGAGATGGAGCGGGCCGTGCTCGGGCTCGAATACGACGAGTCCCGTGGCCGGCCGTCGATGTGGGCTGGTCAGTTCGGCTTTGCGCCCGAGCCCGGATCGACCGAAGCGATCCGTCATGTCTATCTCCCACCGCTTAGGGACGCCAAACATGCCCTGGCCTCAGGCAATCCCACGCGTATCCAGGCGCTGATTCGTCATTTCTTGGGCGAGGACGATGAGGAGGCTTTCAAGGAGGCGCTGAGGCGGGGCACAGATCACCCTGTTCTCGAGCGGATTAACGACGCTGTTGGCGACAGCCTTGCTGCCCTTACCGGGGGTGTCCGTCCTCAGGCAGCGGCTGTCGGCTTCAACGACAGTGAACAGTTAATCGACATCGCCCGCGACCTCCGATTCAAGCTGGCCGACCACGGACTCGATCCCGAGGACTTGCGCCGCTCAGGCCACGGGTACGCGAACCTTCTGTACATGGCGACGATCGCCGTCGAGCTCCAGCACGTGGACAAGGCGGACCTGACCCTTTTCTTGGTCGAAGAGCCGGAGGCTCACCTCCATCCGCAACTCCAAGCGGCGGTGCTGACGTTCCTGGAGGAGCAAGCGCACCAGTCTCGGGAACGAGGCGCGCAAGCCGGCGCTGGCCCGGCGGGCGAGCTCCAGGTCGTGGTGGCGACGCACTCGCCGAACCTGTCGGCGTGGGTCAAAGCTAAGACGCTAGTCGTCTTCCGCGCTGTGGCGCCACTAGGGGCAGACGTCCAGGCCGATTCCCCTGCCGATGTCCGGCCCGCGGCTTCCCCAGAGCCTGCACCGCGCCGCGTTAGCCGCTGCGTACCACTCGCCGCTCTAAGGCTGTCGGGAGCCGATTGGCGCAAGGTGGACCGGTACCTCGACGTTACCAAGTCGGCTCTGCTGTTCGGCGGCCGCGTACTCCTAGTGGAGGGCATCGCCGAGGCGTGTCAATCCCGGTTGAGGCTGTCCGGTTTTCCCCGGGCTAAAATGTCCGCTGCTCGGTGATGGTGTGTCTGGGGTGACGAGCCCCGGTGTTTAGGCGGCGTCGGCGTCGTCCTCCTTGTCGCTGTTGGTAGGTGTTTCGGCGCCGGTCGGTGGTTGGCTCTTCAGCAGCCCGGCGCGGCGTTTCTCCTTCAACCGGTAGCTCTCGCCCTTGATGTTGACGGTGGTGGCGTGATGGAGCAGCCGGTCGAGGATGGCGGTGGCGATGACCTGCTCGCCGAAGACCTCGCCCCAATCGGCGAAGGACTTGTTGGAGGTGAGGATCATCGCGGCGCGCTCATAGCGCCGGTTGACCAGTCGGAAGAACAGCGAGGCCTCGTCGCGGGAGAGCGGCAGATAGCCGATCTCATCGACGATGAGCAGCTTCGGGTAGGTGAGCTGCTTGAGCGTGCGCTCGAGGCGGTTCTCGCTGCGGGCGCGCTTGAGGCGCGTCATCAGCTGGTCGAGCGTGGTGAACAGCACGCGGTGACCGGCCTCGATGGCCTTGACGCCGAGGCCAACGGATAAATGCGTCTTCCCCACGCCTGGCGGGCCGAGGAAGATGACGTTCTCGGCGCGCTCGACGAAGGCCAGCCCGGCGAGATTGCGCAGCACCTGGCGGTCGATGGAAGGCTGGAAGTCGAAGTCGAAGGCCTCCAGCGTCTTCACTGCGGGGAAATGCGCCTGGGTCATGCGCGAGTCGATGCCGCGGCGATTGCGCCCGGCCCATTCGGCTTCCAGCGCCTGGGCGAGGAAGTCAGGATAGTCGAGTTTCTGCTTGGCGGCCTGCTCGCAGACGGCCTCGAGGCTGGCGGGCAGGTACTCGAACTTCAGCCGATCGAACAGTTGCTCGAGCTGCATCAGGCCACCTCCTCGTAGACGCTCAAGTCACGGACTTCCACGGCGAGCGACTGCGCCCACAGCCGCCGGTGGTGGGCGGGGTCGCGCTGCCAGCCGGCGCCGGGGTCGC
>NZ_JBNAZM010000020.1:0-80001 GCF_051195215.1 Arhodomonas sp. AD133
AACACCGTGCCCAACGACCCGCAGTCGCCGTTCGTCACCTCGGGGCTGCGCATCGGCACGCCGGCGATCACCACCCGCGGCTTCGGCGAGGCCGAGGCGCGCGAGCTCGCCGGCTGGGTCTGCGATGTGCTCGACAACCTCGGCGACGAGGCGGTGGTCGAGCGCGTGCGCAACCAGGTGCTCGACATCTGCAAGCGCTTCCCCGTCTACGGGCACGGCTGAGTCGGTAACCATGCGTTGCCCGTTCTGCCAGGCGCAGGAAACGCGGGTGATCGACTCGCGGCTCGCGAGCGACGGCGACCAGGTTCGCCGTCGCCGCGAGTGCAGCGCCTGCGCTGAGCGGTTCACGACCTACGAGAGCGCCGAGCTGCTGATGCCACGCGTGGTAAAGCGCGATGGCAGCCGTGTGCCGTTCTCGGACGACAAGCTCCGCACCGGTCTGTCGCGGGCGCTGGAGAAGCGTCCGGTGGCCACCGAGGCCATCGAGGCGGCGATCAGCCGTATCCGCAAGCGCATTCAGTCTTCCGGCGAGCGTGAGGTGCCGGCGAGCCAGATCGGCGAGTGGGTGATGGAAGAGCTGCGCGAGCTCGACCAGGTTGCCTACGTGCGCTTCGCTTCGGTGTACCGCAGCTTCCAGGACGTGAGCGCTTTCCGTGAGGTCATCGAAGGCCTGGAGAGCCTGCCTTCCGAGCAGGCACGACGCAGCCAGCTCGGGCTGCTGCCGGACGACGACGCCGACGATAAGGGGTGAGCGCGACGGGTGGGCGAGTCGTGAATGACATCACCGCGGCCGATCATGCCTGGATGGCTCGCGCCCTGCGCCTGGCGCGGCGTGGACTGTATACCACGGACCCCAATCCGCGCGTGGGTTGCGTGCTCGTGCGCGGTAACGACCTGATCGGGCAGGGGTGGCATCGGCGCGCCGGCGAGCCCCACGCCGAGATCAACGCCCTGGCGGCGGCCGGCGATGCCGCGCGTGGGGCAACCGCTTACGTCACGCTGGAACCCTGCGCTCACCACGGCCGGACACCGCCTTGCGCCGATGCCCTGGTGGCGGCCGGGGTGTCGCGGGTGGTCGCTGCCGTCGAGGATCCCAATCCCGCGGTCGCCGGCGGCGGGCTGGCGCGCCTGAGCGATGCCGGTGTGGCGACGGCTGCCGGTGTGCTCGCCGAGGAGGCGAACGCGATCAATGCCGGATTTCTCAGGCGCATGCGCGAGGGCATGCCCTGGGTGCGGGTGAAGCTCGCCGCGAGCCTCGATGGTCGCACCGCCATGGCTTCCGGCGAGAGCCGCTGGATCACCGGTGCCGCCGCGCGGCGCGATGTTCACCGCCTGCGCGCACGCAGCAGCGCCATGCTCACCGGTATCGGCACGGTGCTCCACGATGACCCGCAGCTCACCGCGCGGGATGTCGACGCCGAGGTTCGCCAGCCTCGCCGCTATGTGCTCGATCCACGGCTGCGCCTGCCCGAAAGCGCCCGCCTGGTCACTGATGGGGGGGGCGTGACGGCGTTCTGCAGCTGGCCGGATGACGCCCGCGTGCAAGCGCTCGAGCGCGCCGGCGTCACCGTGCAACCACTGCCGCCGGGGCCGCAGGGGCGCGTGGCTCTGCCGGCGGTGCTCGCGGCACTCGCCCGCGACGAAATCAACGAGGTCATGGTGGAGGCGGGTCCGACCCTGTCAGGGGCGATGGTGGCCGAGGGGCTCGCCGACGAAGTGATCGTCTACCTGGCTCCGCACCTCATGGGCGACGCCGCCCGCCCGCTGCTGGCCCTGCCCGGGCTGGAGCGAATGGCCGACCGGCTTGCCGTGCGCGTGACCGACACGCGGCAGGTAGGAGAGGATTTGCGTCTCGTACTGGCGCCGAATGGAGGGGACTGACATGTTCACGGGCATAGTCCAGTGTATCGGCGAGATCCGGGGCATGACGTCCGCCGATGGTGGCCAGCGCCTGACCATCGCCGCACCGGAGCTCGGTATCGTCGACGACGTCGCGGTTGGCGATAGCATCGCGGTGAACGGCTGCTGCCTGACCGCCGTGCGCCTCGACGGGGACGTTTTCGAGGCGGATGTTTCCTCGGAAAGCCTCGAGCGTACGGGGCTGGGGGATCTCGCTGCCGGCGACCGGGTGAACCTCGAGAAAGCGCTCACGCTTGCCACACCACTTGGCGGGCACCTCGTCAGCGGCCATGTCGACGGGGTCGGCGAAGTGCTCTGGCGCCGGCCCGAGGGGCGTTCGGAGCGCTGGCGCTTCCGGGCGCCGGCGCGGCTGGCGCGCTACATCGCCGAGAAGGGCTCGATCTGTATCGATGGCGTGAGTCTCACGGTCAACGTCGTCGAGGGCGCGGAGTTCGAGGTGAACATCGTGCCGCACACCACAGCTGTGACCACCCTGGGCGCACGTCGCGGCGGTGATCGCGTCAACCTGGAGGTGGACGTGATCGCGCGCTACCTGGAGCGGCTGATGACCGGCGCGGTCGACGGCGAGGATAGCGGCATCACGCGGGAATTCCTGGCTCGTCACGGCTTCGATGCCGGCTGAGCGGACAGTGGGAGAACAGCAGTATGGGTTTCAACACCACCGAGGAGATCATCGAGGACCTGCGCGACGGGCGCATGGTGGTGATCATGGACGACGAGGACCGCGAGAACGAGGGTGACCTGCTGATGGCCGCCTCGATGGTGCGTCCCGACGACATCAACTTCATGGCGCGCTATGGCCGTGGCCTGATCTGTCTGACGCTGACCCGCGAGCGCTGCGAGCAGCTGCGCCTGCCGCTGATGGTCAACGAGACGGGCGACCAGCACGGCACCAACTTCACGCTGTCTATCGAAGCGGCGCGCGGCGTGAGCACCGGCATCTCTGCGGCGGACCGCGCGCGCACCGTGCAGGCGGCGGTGGCCCCCCACGCCCGCCCCGAGGACATCGTCCAGCCCGGGCATGTCTTCCCGCTGATGGCTCAGCCGGGCGGCGTGCTCACCCGGGCGGGTCACACCGAGGCGGGCTGCGATTTCGCACGGCTCGCCGGTTTCGAGCCATCGTCGGTGATCGTCGAGGTTCTCAACGAGGACGGCAGCATGGCGCGGCGCGACGATCTCATGGCGTTCGCCCGCGAGCACGGGCTGAAGATCGGCACCATCGCCGATCTCATCGCCTACCGCGTGCGCAACGAGCGCACCGTCGAGCGTGTCGCCGAATGCGAGCTGCCCACGGAATACGGTCGCTTCCACCTCTATGCCTATCAGGACGTGGTCGACGGCGCGCTGCATTTCGCGCTGGTGCGCGGCCGCCCGATGCCGGAGGAGCCGGTGCTGGTGCGCGTGCACATCGAGAACACCCTCTCCGACCTGTTCGGCGCCACGGGTCTGGAGCAGAGCTGGCCCCTGCGGCCGGCGCTGGAACAGCTCGGCCGCGAGGAGACCGGCGTGGTGGTGATGCTCCGCCGTCCCGGCGACGCCGGCGACGTGCTCGCGCGCATGCGCGACTACCAGCGCCTGCAGGCCGGTTACACCGACGATGGGTTCGCCAAGGGCGAGGGCCAGAGCAGCCAGGACCTGCGCACCTACGGCGTGGGCGCCCAGATCCTCACCGACCTGGGCGTGCGCCGCATGCGCGTGCTGTCCTCGCCCAAGCGCATGCACGGACTGTCCGGGTTCGGGATGGAGGTCGTGGAGTACATCGAGCCCGAGCGGTAGACGGGACGCTACAAAGTTTCAAGCGTAAAGTTTAAAGTGCGCATCCGCTCAGGGAGGACGGTGTGCGCCGGAAGCGGACATTCGAGGACCTGATTGCCTGGAGAAAGGCGCATGCGTTCGCTCTGGCGGTCTATGAGCAGACACGCACGGGAGCTTTGTCCAGAGATTGGGACTTGAGTCGCCAGTTGAGACGAGCTTCAGTGTCTGTGGTAAGCAACATTGCAGAGGGATTCGAGCGCGGTTCACGGCGAGAATTCGCGCATTTCCTGAGCATTGCCCGCGGCTCCGCAGGCGAGGCTCGGGCGCAGTTACGCCTTGCTCGCGACCTGGGTGTCATTGACCCGTTCGCTGCCGACGAGCTCTTGAGTCAGGCGTTAGAGGTCAGCCGGGTCGTGGCCGGGCTGCTTCGCTATCTCCGGGACGACTGCCGTGCGGGGAGCCCGTAAGGGTAGGGTGGTCTGTCACGTTTGGTCGAACCGGACGTTGAACTTGCTCCTTTGAACTTGCAACTTTATTCGTGACAGCAACTATTCGAGCGCCACGCACATGAATACTCTCGAGGGCGACTTCACCGCCAACAACCCCCGCATCGCCCTGGTGGCGTCGCGGTTCAATGCATTCATCGTCGACCGGCTGGTCGAGGGGGCCGTGGATACGCTGTGTCGCCACGGCGTGGACGAGTCGCGCATCGACATGGTGCGCGTTCCCGGAGCCTGGGAGATGCCGCTGGCCGCGCAGCGTCTCGCCCGCCGGGGTGACTACGATGCCGTGGTCGCGCTCGGCTGTGTGATTCGCGGTGGCACGCCTCACTTCGACTATGTCGCCGGGGAGTGCGCCAAGGGGCTGGCGCAGGTGCAGATGGGGGCCGACCTGCCGGTGATTTTCGGGGTGCTCACCACCGACAGCATCGAGCAGGCCATCGAGCGTGCCGGCACCAAGGCAGGCAACAAGGGCGCCGAGGCGGCGCTGTCGGCGCTGGAGATGATCAACCTCCTGCGTCGTCTGGACTGAGGCGTCGATGAGCCCGAATACCACCCGCCAGGACTATCGCCGGCGCAGCCGCGCGCGCCGGCGCGCGCTGCAGGCCATCTACCAGTGGCAGGTGGCCGGCCAGGACCTGGCCACGATCGAGCGCCAGTTCCTGGAGGAGTACAGCATGGGTCGTATCGACCTGGACTACTTCTCCGCGCTGGTGCATGGCGTGCCCGCGAGTGTCTCGCGTCTCGACGCCGTCATCGATCCGCACCTTGACCGCCCCTTCGCCACCCTGGACCCGGTGGAAAAGGCAATCCTCAGGCTCGGCGCCTACGAACTGCTGGAACGCATGGAGGTACCCTACCGGGTAGTCCTCAACGAGGCGGTGGAGCTCGCCAAGAGTTTCGGCGCCGAGCAGAGCCATCGCTTCATCAACGGCGTGCTCGACCGTGTGGGCCACGAGAGCGAGCTGCGGCGCGCCGAGCTGGAGCGGGACGGGGGCTGATACGGTGCCGTTGCCACCCCCCGCACCGCGCCGGCCCGTGCACCACCGCCGCGTGGATGTGCACGCCTACCGCCGTGACGACGGGCTCTGGGAACTGGAAGCGGCGTTGGTCGACACCAAGGCCGAGACGTTTCACCTGCGTCTGCGCGGCGAGCTGTCACCCGGTGAGCCGGTCCACGACATGGCGCTGCGCGTCGCCCTGGACGAACGGCTCGTGATCCGTGAGGTGGCCGCGAGCATGGACGCGACGCCGTTTCCCGACTGCCCGGGGGCGGCGCGGGCATTCGAGTCCCTGGTGGGAATGCGCATCGCCCCGGGCTGGATGGAGATGGTGCGCGAACGGGTCGGTGGGGTGGCGGGCTGCACCCACCTCTTCGAGCTCCTGCGGCCGCTGGCCACCACAGCGTTCCAGAGCATCTATCCCGAACGCCGTGTTCGCAGCCGGCGCCCGGCGTTGCTCGATACGTGCCACGGCTGGCGTGCCGGCGGCGAGGCCATCGGGACGCTCTACCCGGAATGGTTTCGCGGGGATTCGTGAATTCCGCTGGTACTGATCTTCTCAGCGGTATTGTCATGTGTCAGAGCGCCACAGCGGTTCGGGGGCAAGGCGCGCTCGCGCCGGCGTGGCCGGGTCACGTCAAGCGAGCGCAATGCCGCCACCGGGCCCCATCGGCGCACAGACCGGCTGACGCATGACAATACCTCTGAGAAGATTGGCAACTGCCGGCGCCATCATCTGCTCAGCGACCGAGACCCCCTATGCCCCTCAGCGAGTTTGGCCTCATCGAGCGCTATTTCAGCGGGCTGGGCGCGATCCGTGAGGACGTGTCCCTTGGCATCGGCGATGATGCCGCACTGGTGCAGGCCGGTGGCGGGACCCTCGCGCTGGCGGTGGACACACTCATAGAGGATGTCCATTTTCCTGCGGACGCCCCCCCACGGAGCATTGGCCACAAGCTGCTGGCGGTGAATCTCAGCGACCTCGCTGCCATGGGGGCGGCGCCCGCGTGGGCGTTACTGGCGCTCACGCTGCGGAATGTGGACGAATCCTGGCTCGCCGACCTGCGCGACGGCCTCGACGGTCTCGCCCGCGCGCACGGGGTGGCCCTGGTCGGCGGGGATACCACGCGTGGCGGGCGCATCACGGCCTCCGTGTTCGTGGCCGGCCAAGTGGAGCGGCCGATGCGCCGCGACGGCGCCCGCGTCGGCGATGACCTCTGGGTATCCGGTATTCCCGGTGAGGCTGCCGCCGGCCTGACGCTCTGGCAGAACGGCCAGCGCAGCGGCGAGGCGGTGGAAGCGCTGGTCGCCCGCCTGCACTGGCCCGAGCCGCGCGTCGCCCTGGGGCGTTCACTGCGCGGTGTCGCGAGTGCCGCGGTGGACATCTCCGATGGCCTGCTCGCCGACGCCGGCCACCTGAGCGCGCGCAGTGCGGTGGCGATCCGCGTCTGCGTGGAGTGTCTGCCGGTCTCGCCGGCCCTGGCGAGCGTGGGCGGCACCGCTGCGCGGGATTACGCTCTGAGCGGCGGGGATGATTACGAGCTGCTTTTCACGGCGCCTGCGTCGGCAGCCGATCAGGTGCGTGCGGCCGCCGATGCAGCGGCAACGCCGGTTACCCGGATCGGTGAGGTCGTCGAGGGACCGGCCGGTGTCGCGGTGCACGACACCCACGGCCGGCGCCTGGCCATACCCCGCACTGGCTACCAGCACTTCTCCGGAGACGGGGAATGAAGGCGGTCTTTCACCTTCGTGACCCACGCCAGTGGCTCGCCCTCGGGTTCGGCGTGGGGCTTTTGCCGCGGGCGCCGGGGACGGCCGGCACCTTGGCCGCCGCGCCGCTGGTCTGGGCGCTGATGCACTTGCCCGCGCTATGGTATGCCCTGGTGGTGGCGGGCGCCTTCGCGCTGGGATGCTGGGTCTGTGGCGTGACGGCGCGTGCGGTGGGGGTGCACGATCACCCGGCGATCGTCTGGGACGAGTTCGTGGGGCTCGCCATTGCCCTGTGGGCCATTCCGCCGGGAGTGCTCACCGTGGCCGCGGGGGTCGCTCTGTTTCGCGTGCTGGATATTCTCAAGCCCTGGCCCATCCGCTTGCTGGACCGTCGTGTCACCGGTGGGCTCGGCATCATGCTGGATGACGTACTCGCCGCCGTGCCCGTGGCCCTGCTTCTGCATTGGGTCACCTGATCATGGTGTCCGGGCGCGTCTGCGGGCGGCGTCCCGTCCCGCCTTCACGACGTGTATTCGGCGTTACGCCGCTCCTGCCGCCAGAGCGCCTGCTGGGTGCGGGCGATACGATGGTGCCAGCGCTGGACCGCGCGGTTGCCAGGGTGCTGGGCCAGCAGACGTGCCGTCTCGTGGCGAAGCGCGGAGATGCCCGCGCGCTTGAGCTCGCCGGGCGGAAGCGCCTGAACGGTGGTCCACTGGACGCGCACGGCCTCGACGCTGCGGTCGAGCCGCTCGGCACCGGAGAATCCGGCGATTCCGGCGAGCAGCGTAAGCGCCACGGCGGCGCTGGTCAGCATCTTGCGCATTGTCTGATCCTCCGCGTGTCGGCGGCGTCCGCGATTCGCGGCGAACGGGTCACATCATCCCCGTCTGCAGCTTGGCGGCATCGGACATCATCTCGAACGACCAGGGCGGCTCGAAGACGATCTCCACGGCGACCTCCTCCACGGTGGGTACCTGACGCACCTTCTCGCGCACGTCGTAGGCGAGGATGTCGCCCATGCCACAGCCCGGTGCCGTAAGGGTCATGTCGATGTCCACGCGCCGGCTGCCGTCCTCGTTGCGCCGGATATCACAGGTGTAGACCAGCCCCAGCTCCACGATGTTGATCGGGATTTCCGGGTCGTAGCATCGACGCATCTGATCCCAGACGAGCTGCTCCACATCCGCGTCCGAGGCGTCGTCAGGCAGCTCGGGGGCCGGCTCCGGTTCCTTGCCGATGGCGTCGGCGTCCTTGCCGTCGATCCGGAAGAGGTTGCCCTGGATATAGACCGTGTAGCTGCCCCCCAGGGCCTGGGTGATCATGCCCTCGGCTCCCTTGGGGATCACACCGGTATCCCCCGAGGGAATCAGCGCGGCATCACAGTCGCGCTCGAAGACGACCGGTTCGTTGGGTTGGGCCTGCATGGTTCGCTCCTGTCCGCCGGGGCGGACCACTCCAAGATAATGCCTCGATTCTACCAGCACGCCGCGCAGGCGCCGAAACCACTGGTGGTGATACTCTGCCGGGCGCGGTAACAACGCAAGGAGCGATCTCGATGAGTCTCCCGCCCCGTGTCTCGGCGATCAATGTCTTCCCGGTGAAATCCTGTGGGCCCATGGCGTTGGAGGCGGCGGAAGTCGCGCCTTCCGGGCTGATGGGCGATCGTCGCTTCCTGGTAACGGATGCCGATGGTGGGTTCGTGACCGGGCGACGCATTCCCGCCATGACGCGTATTCAGCCGCACTTCGACGGCCAATGCCTGCGGCTGGAGGCTCCCGGCATGCCGTCGCTGGCGGTGGATACCGACACGCTGGCGCCGCGCTACAGCGACGTCACGGTCTGGCGGGACACCGTGGCCGCGCAGTCCTGCGGCGACGACGCCGATGCCTGGATCAGTGAATGCCTCGGCGGCCGTTACCGCCTCGGGTTCATGGGGCCCCAGTCCCACCGTGCCACCAAGGGGCGCCCGGACCAGCCCCTGGGCTTTGCGGACCGGTTTCCGCTGCTCGGCGTCTCCCGGGAGAGTGTGAATGCGCTCAACGACCGGCTCGCGCGCGCGGTCACGGCATTGCACTTCCGCGCCAACCTGGTGATCGATGGCGGCGAGGCCTTTCAGGAGGACGGCTGGGCCGAGGTGCGCATCGGTGAGGCGGTGTTCGAGGTGGTGGCGCCCTGCAGTCGCTGCGTGTTCACCACGGTCGATCCGCAGCGCGGTGAAGCGGCAGCCGATCGCGAGCCTTTCCGCACCCTGGCAGGGTTTCGTCGGGACGATTCGGGGAAGGTGCATTTCGGCCAGCATCTGGTGCCCCGGATTACCGGCACCGTGCGGGTGGGGGACTGTGTGGAGGTGCTGGCGCGCAAGCCGAAACCGCGATACGTGGACCGCATGGCCGCAACCTGATGCGGTCGACCATCACCGCCGCGTGGCGGTGTGCGCGTTGGCTGCGTCGGCGGGTGCCAGCGGGTGCGTGGGGCGTCGCGGTGGCGTGTTCCGACCCGGCCGTTAGAGTGGCGCGACCGTCGCCCGGTCCAGAACGTACGGGATACCAAAGAAAACGCCCCGCGATGTGCGGGGCGTTGCCGGAATCCCGTGGGATGGCGGGTTACGCGGCAGCCTTGCCCGACGTGCGGGGGCGCACGGCGTCGACGTTCTCCTGGGCCAGCTTGCCGGCGGCCTCGGAGAAGTCCTTGCCCATGCCGGCGAGGGTCTCGACGTCGTCGGTGAGCCGGCGGCCCACGGTGGACGCCACTTCCTGCTGGCGGCTGACGTAGTCCTGCAGGCCGCGCACGTCACGGACGCTGGTGGCGGCGCGCAGCTGCTCGATGCCCAGATCCACGTAGGCGCGGCTGGCGTCGAGCTGAAAATGGGCCAGCTTCTCGGCCTGCGTGAGGCTCAGCTCGGCGAAACGGCGCATCGGCTCGCCCGCGTTCTGGAACTGGTCGAAAAACTTCTGGGTCATCTCTTCGTACATCACAGCACCTCCTTGCTGGTTTGCTGTTGCGATGCAACATAGCAGTCCGGATGTTGCAGTGCAATAAGCGATATCGTCCGCTCGTCGGCTCGGGTCTGCTATCGTTGTGTCGTACTTGGCCCCGTTGACCTCAGGTAGTGGAGACGCAATATGGCGCGACAGGCATGGCGCGTCGCCGTGTTGCCCGGCGACGGCATCGGCCCGGAGGTGATGGGGGAGACGGTGGCGGCGCTCCAGCGCCTCGCCGACCATGGCGGCCCGGCGCTTCAGCTGGAGCGTTTCGATTGGCCGTCCACCGCCTGGCACCGCGAACACGGGGCACTATGGCCGGACGACTGGCGCGAGCGTCTCGCTGCCTTCGACGCCATTCTCCTGGGGGCACTGGGTGATCCCGGGCCGGGCGATGATCCCGACCGTTACCGTCTCTCCGATGCGGTGTCGCTGTCACCGCTGCTCGACATCCGCAAGGGATTCGACCAGTGGGCGTGTGAAAGGCCCGCCGTGCTCCTTGACGGGGCCCCGCAGTTCCTCGCCGATCCGCGGGCACGGGACGTGGACATGCTGGTGATTCGTGAGAACAGCGAGGGTGAATACGTCGGTCAGGGCGGACGGCTCGCCTCCGGCAGTGCAGCGGAAGTCGCCACCCAGATCGAGGTGTTCACGCGCCGTGGTGCCGAGCGGATCATCCGCCATGCCTTCGAGCGGGCGCGTTCGCGCGCGGCGGAGCGCGCCGCGGGCCAACGCCGCGATCGCGAGTTCACGCTGCCCGACGGCAGCCGCTCCCGCGCGCAGGTATGTCTCATTACCAAGCGCAACGCGCTGGCGTACTGGGGAGAGCTCTACAGCGAGGCCTTCGAGGCCGTCGCGCGGGAGTACCCGGACATCGCCGGTCACCACGAGCTCGTCGATGCCGCCTGCATGAAGTTCGTCACCAGCCCCTGGGCGTTCGACGTGGTGGTGGCGAGCAATCTCCAGGGCGATATTCTCACCGACCTTGCCGCCGTGCTCTCCGGTGGCATGGGGGTGGCGCCGTCGTGCAACCTGAATCCGTCGGATCGCTCTCAGCCGCCCATGTTCGAGCCGACCCACGGTAGTGCGCCGGATATTGCCGGCCAGAATCGCGCCGGCCCGCAGGCCATGTTGCTCACCGCCGCGATGATGCTTGACTGGATGGGTGAGGAGGATCCGGCCGCCGCCGAAGCGGGGCGGCGACTGAGCGCGGCGGTGGCGGCGGATCTCGCCGAGCACGGCACCCGGGTGCGGCCCACCGACGAGATCGGCGCTGCGGTGCGTGCGCGCCTTGATTGACTTGCCGACCCGGTCGTTGGCCCAGTCACATCGCGGCGTGACTGTCTGCGGCCGAGGCAGGACCAAACCATTCCCGCGTGGCGCGCGGAATCTGCGAACCGACCAGGAGGCGTTCCATGAGCCAGTATACCGGCCACCTCTCGCCGCTTCTCAAACAGTCGAGCGACATCGTCGCTGCCCGCGGCGAAGGGGCGTACATCTTTGACGAGCAGGGCAATCGCTACCTGGACTTCAGTTCGGGTATCGGTGTGCTCAGCACCGGGCACTGTCACCCGAAGGTGGTGGAGGCGGCGCGTCGCCAGGTCGGCGAGATCGTTCACGCCCAGTACGCCATCGTCAAGCATCGCCCGATCCTCGAGCTCTCCGAGAAGCTCGGTGAGCTCACACCGCGGCTCATCGATACGTTCTTCTACGCCAGCGCGGGCACCGAGGCAGTGGAAGCGTCGTTGCGGCTCGCCCGCCACGCCACAGGGCGCCCCAACATCATCGCCTTCCAGGGGTGTTTCCACGGGCGCACCATGGGGTCGCTGTCGACGACCAGCTCCAGCGCCCCGATCCGCCAGTGCCTGCAGCCGATGATGGGCGGCGTGGAATTCGCCCCGTTCCCGGACACCTACTGGTATGGCTGGGACGAACAGACCACCGCGGATTTCTGTCTCAAGGAGCTGGATCTCATCCTGCAGACACGCAGCACGCCGAAGGAAACCGCGGCGATGCTCATCGAGCCCGTGCAGGGCGAGGCGGGCTATATCCCTGCGAACACGGCCTTCATGCAGGGGCTCAAGGAGCGCTGCGAGCGCCACGATATCCTCCTGATCCTCGACGAGGTGCAGGCGGGCAACGGCCGTACCGGCAAATACTGGGCGTTCGAGCACTTCGGCATCGAGCCGGATGTCATCGTCACCGCCAAGGGCGTGGCGAGCGGTTTTCCATTGTCGGTGATGGCTGCGCCGGAAGAGCTCATGGAGCTCGGCATGCCCGGTTCCCAGGGCGGTACCTACGGTGGCAACGCGGTCGCATGTGCCGCCGCGAACGCGACACTCGACGTGATTCGCGATGAGGGCCTGGTGGACAACGCCAGGGAACGCGGTGCGCAGCTGCGCTCGCGCCTGGAGGCGTTGCAGTCCAGCTACCCGGAAATCGGCAACGTCAGCGGCATGGGCCTGATGCTGGGCGCGTACATGCTGGACGGTGACGGTCGCCCCGACGGCGACCGCTCGGCGCGTCTCATCAAGGAGTGCGAGAAGCGCGGGCTGTTGCTGATCAAATGCGGCGCCTGGGGCGGGCAGGTGGTGCGCTGGGTGCCGCCGCTGATCGTCGACAGCGACCAGGTGGACTGGGCGATCGATCAGTTCGAGGCGGCGCTGAAGGCGACCCGCTAGGGCCCGTCGAGGCTGCCCGCCGGGCCGCGTGGCTTCCCGCCGCGCGGCTCTACAATACGTTTTCGGCAGGCAGGGGCGCTGGCTTGGAGTCGGCGCCCCTTTTGCGTTTCGCGTCTGCGTCCGCCGCAATCCGCACACTCGGGGGAATGCGTGAATTATCTGCGTTTCATTCGTGACAACCGCCGCTTTCTCGGTTTCGGCTTTCTGCTGGCCGCACTATCCGGTTACGGCCAGACTTATCTCATTTCGTTGTTCGGTGGCGAGATGCGGGAGGCGTTCGCGCTCAGCAACGGCGAGTTCGGCCTTATTTACTCCACGGCCACGCTGATCAGCGGCGTGAGTCTGATCTGGCTCGGCCGGCTGCTCGACCGTGTGGACCTGCGCTGGTTCGCCGCGACCGTGCTGCTCGGCGCGTTTCTGGGCTGCCTGGTACTCGCCGGTGCCCAGGGGGCACTGACACTCGGCCTGGCCTTCCTGCTGCTGCGGGTCTGCGGCCAGGGTCTGATGATGCATACCGCGCAGACCACCATGGCCCGCTACTTCCGGGAAGGGCGCGGTACAGCCATCAGTATCGCCACGCTCGGACTGCCGTTCGGGGAAGGCGTGTTCCCGGTGGTGCTCGTCGCGGTGGCGGGCTGGCTGGGATGGCGCGGTACCTGGTTGGGCATGGGGGCGGTGCTGGTCGTGGCCGTGCTGCCGCTGGCGCTGTGGCTGTTGCGGGGGCACGACGAGCGGGTCGCGGCGCATCGCGCACGGGAGGCGAGCGAGGGGTGCGGTGACGACGGTCGCGCTCACTGGCGGCGACGCGACATGCTGCGCGACCCACGATTCTATGGCGTACTGCCGGCGGTGATGGCGCCGCCGTTCATCATGACGGCGCTGTTCTTCCATCAGGTGCCCCTCGCCGCCGAGAAGGGGTGGACGCTGGCGTGGCTGGCGAGCAGCTTTTCGGCGTTCGCGGTCACCCACGTCGCGGCCCTGATGCTCGCCGGGCCGCTGGTGGACCGGGTCGGTGCCCAGCATCTGCTGGCGGTGTTCCTTGCACCGCTGGCGCTCGGGCTGGTGGTGCTGGTCACCGGCGAGAGCCGCTGGGCGGCGCCGCTGTATCTTGGTTGTGCCGGGCTCAGCATGGGGGTGGCCGGCACGCTGATGGGGGCGCTCTGGGCGGAGCTCTACGGGACTCGCCACCTGGGGGCGATCCGGGCGCTGGTGCAGGCGCTGATGGTTCTGGCGACAGCCCTGGCCCCGGGGCTGCTCGGCGGTCTCCTGGACGCTGGTGTCACGGTTACCGGTGCGGCCGGTTTCCTGCTCGCCTGGGTGGTGCTCGCCTCGGTGCTGGCCGGCGTAACGGTGCGCCGCAGCGCAGTCCGTTACGCCTGAGCCATGGCGGCGGTTCAGTCCGCCACCGGCACCGTCTGCACCTCGACGAACTCGAACAGCCCCTCGATTCCGCCCTCGCGGCCGTAGCCGGACTGCTTCATGCCGCCGAACGGCGCCTCCGGGGTCGGGCCCGTGCCGGTGTTGAGGGTCGCGTGGGCGAAATGGAGGCGTTCGATCACTCGCTGGCCGCGGTCGTGGTCGGCGGTGAAGAGGTAGGCGGCCAGCCCGAATTCCGTGTCGTTCGCCGCGGCGATGACTTCCTCCTCGTCGCCGAAGGTCACCATCGGCACCAGAGGGCCGAAGGTCTCCTCGACGTTGCAGACCGCCTCCGTCGGAACGTCCAGCAGCACCGTGGGCGGCGAGAACGTGCCCGGCAGGTGGGAGACGTCCTGCTCGACGACTTTCGTCGCCCCCTTGGCCACGGCGTCATCGATGTGACGTCGGACCTTGGCAACGCCGTTTTCGTCGATGAGCGGACCGATGTCGGTGCCCTCGGCCATGCCGTCACCGACGGTGAGACTGCGCACGCGCTCGGCGACCCGGTTGGCGAATGTCTCCGCCACGTCGCGGTGGACGAACACACGGTTGGCGCATACGCAGGTCTGCCCGCCGCCACGGAACTTGTTGCCGATGAGGTGATCGGTGGCGGCGTCCAGGTCGGCGTCGTCGAAGACGATGAACGGGGCGTTGCCGCCGAGCTCCAGCGTGAGCCGCTTGATCCCGGGGGCCGCCTTGCCGATGAGCTCCCGCCCCACCTCGGTGGAGCCGGTAAACGAGAGCACGCGCACCGCGGGGTGTTCCATGAGCGTGTCGGTTATCGCGCCCGCCGGCCCGATGACCAGGTTCACCTTGCCCCGGGGCAGGTCGAGCTCGCGCTGGAGCAGGGTGAACAGCGCGATCATCGTCAGCGGCGTCTTGGACGACGGTTTGATGATGCAGGCGCAGTCCGCCGCGAGCGCCGAGGAGAGCTTCTTGGCAATCATGCCGATGGGGAAGTTCCACGGCGTGCTGAGCGCCACGACACCGGCCGGGCGATAGTGGACCGTCCAGGTGGCGTTCTTGGGATGCCCGTCGAGCGTGCGTGGCGCGAGCTCGTCGATGTGCTCGCCGCAGTAACGGAAGAAGCCCGCGGCGTAGTCCACCTCACCCTGGGCTTCCTTCCAGGGCTTGCCGTGCTCCAGCGTGAGGATGCGACCGACCTCCTCGCGGTTGGCCTGCAGCACCTCGGCGATGCGCAGCAGCCACTGGCGGCGCTGGTCGCGGCTGGCGCGGTGGGCGAGGGCGCCTTCGGCGGCATGGATGGCCGCGAGGGTCTCGCGCTCGCTCATGCCGTCGATGCGCGCGAGTTCCTCGGCGTTGGCCGGGTTGGTCACCGTGATGGTCTTGCCGCTCCCGGTGCACCACTCGCCGTCGATGTAGCCTTGGGTATGGGGCAGCAGTGGCGATTCGATCATGGTCTCGCTCCCTGCCTGAGTCCGGGCATCGCCGGCTCAGGCCGTGTCGTCGTCGAACAGCGCCGGCCGGCGGTCGGTCAGCGGCCGGGCGCACTGGTAACTGTGGGCGGCGCGCAGCACCCGGTCGTCACGATGGCGCGCGCCCACCACCTGGAGCCCGATGGGCAGCCCGCTGCGGGTGAAGCCGCACGGCACCGAGCAGGCGGGCTGCCCGGTGAGATTGAACGGATAGGTGAATGGCGTCCACGACGGCCAGCGCGGCTCCGCCCAGTCCTCCGGCACCTCGCGATTGGTGGCGAACGCGGTGATCGGCAGACAGGGTGTGAGCAGGATGTCATAGCGCTCGTGGAAGCGGCTGGTGCGCTCGATGAGCGTGCCGCGCTCGTTCTGGGCGGCGAGGTAGTCGAGCAGCGAGAGCTCTTCGGCCCATTCGGCCACGGCGATCAGGTTCGGGTCCATCCGGGCGCGTTGCTCGCCGTCGAAGTGGCGCAGGGCGTTCGCCGCGCCGCCGTAGAAGAGCACGTTGAAGGCCTCCCGCGGGTCCGGGAACCCCGGGTCCACCTCCTCGACGTGGGCGCCCAGATCCGCGAACGTCTGGGCGGCATCCGCGACGGCCCGGGCGATCTCCGGATCCACGTCCACGTATCCCAGGGTCGGGCTGAACGCCACACGCCAGCCTTGAATGCCGCCCTCGATGGCTTCGAAGAAGTCGGTGGCATTGGGCGGCAGCGTCGTGTCGCGGGCGTCACGCTCGCAGAGCACGTCCATCAGCAGGGCGGTGTCCGCCACCGTCCAGGTCATCGGTCCCGGATGCGCCAGCGCGCCGAACGCGCTGGTGGGCCAGAACGGCACCCGCCCCTGCGTGGGCTTGTGGCCCACCAGCCCGGAGAAGCTGGCGGGGATGCGAATGGACCCGCCGGCGTCGGTCCCGAGTGCCAGTGGCCCCATGCCCAGTGGTACCGCTGCGGCGCTGCCGCCGCTGGAGCCGCCCGCCGTGCGTGTCGGGTCCCAGGGGTTGTTGGTGGGGCCGCACAGGAGACTGTCGGTGACGCCCTTCCAGCCGAACTCCGGTGTCGTGGTCATGCCCAGTGGCACGAAGCCGTTGCGGCGCAGGCTGGCGACGATGGGCGCGTCCTCGCTGCCGGGGGTATCCGGCACGACCCGGGAGCCCTTGCGGGTCGGCCAGCCGCGCACCAGGAACATGTCCTTGATGCCGGTGGGAACGCCGTCGAGGACGCCCATGGGCTGGCCGCGGCGCCAGCGCTCCTCGGAACGCCGGGCCTCGGCGAGGGTGGTCTCCTCGTCGAGGTGGCACCAGGCGTTGACGTGCTCATCCAGCCGCCGGATCTGGGAGAGAGCCGCCTGCGTCGTCTCCACTGGCGAGAGCTCGCCGTGCGCATATCCTTCCAGCATCTCGACGGCCGTCAGCCCGGCCAGCTCGGTGACACCGCTCATGAGCTCCTCTCCCTAGTTCCCGGTTGTTATCGCACCCCGGACGGCCGGGGCGCTGGAAAGGCGGCGGCCGCCGGTGGGACGCCGCGAGCGCTGGTCGCGGCGAACGCTTTGGCGGCACTCGTTCAGCGGACGTTACCCACCCCCCGCGAAGCGCGTCAATATGCGGTTTTCGGGCGTGCAATCAGCTATTGACCCCCCGTGTGGCGGGGACTAACGTCGACCTGACAATCCACGCCATTGAAGAGGGGCACGGCGATGGTCAACCCGGTGGAGATGGACCAGTACGAGCACACTGCAGCACCGATGTTCAGCCCGTCGCTGCAGGCCATCCCTATGCCCGGCATTCGCCGTATGATCAATATGGCTGCCGGGATGGAGGATGTCATCCACCTGTCCATCGGGCAGCCCGACTTCCCGACGCCCTCACACATCGTCGAGGCGTACGTCGATGCCCTGCGTGCCGGGCAGACGGGCTATACGCTGGATGCCGGCCTGCCGGAGCTGCTCACCGCGCTGCGGGATTACTACAGCGCCCGCTACGGTCGCGAGCTCTCCGAGGACAACTTCCTCGTGACCACCGGGGCCACCGAGGCCATGTACCTGGCGCTCACGGCGACGGCCGCGCCGGGGCGGCAGTTCATCGTCACCGACCCGACGTTCGTGCTCTACGCGCCGCTCATCCGCATGAACGGCGGCGAGGTGAAGATCATCCCCACGCGCGCGGAGCAGGGGCACCAGATCGATCCCCAGGAAGTCATCGATGCCATCGGCATGCGTACTTTCGCGATCGTGCTCAACTCGCCGAACAACCCTACCGGTGCGGTCTATCCCCGCGAGACGGTGGAGGCCATCGTGCAGGAGGCGGCGTACCGGGGCGTGTACGTGTTCGCGGACGAAGTCTACGACCACCTCATGCTCGACGAGATGGAATTCCCCAGCGTGATCTCCTGCACCACGGATCTCGATCACGTGATGTCCATCTCCAGCTTCTCGAAGACCTACAGCATGGCGGGTCTGCGTATCGGCTGGCTGATCTCCAGCCAGGGCGCGATCAAGAAGCTGCGCCGCTATCACATGTTCACCACCACGGTGGCGAATACGCCGGGGCAGTGGGCGGGTGTCGCCGCGCTGCGCGGTGACCGCACTTGCGTGGACGACATGGTCGCCGAGTATCGGCGGCGCCGTGACCGCGTCGTGCAGCTCGTCGGCGAGACACCGTACCTCAACGGCTACGTGCCCCAGGGCGGGTTCTTCATATTCCCGTCGCTGCCGCCGCACACGGACGCCACCCAGCTGGCGTTGCGGATGCTCGAGGAGATCGGGGTCTGCGTGATTCCCGGCGATGCGTTCGGCGACACGACCACCAATGCCATCCGGATCAGCTACTCGAATTCCTTGGATCAGATCGAGCAGGCGTTCGAGCGCATGATCCCCTGGCTGGCCGAACAGAAGCTCGGCCCCCGCTGAAGCCCGGGCGAACGCCGGGGCGGTGGCGCCCCGGGGCCCGTCCGGGGCGCCCGGGGGCGTCACTGAGTGTGTTGCGCGCCCATGCTCTCTTCGGCCGTGCGCAGCGCCTCGGCGCTCTCGCGGCCTACCTGTTCCATTTCCGTGGCGAAACTGCGATTGAGATCACCGAGGGTGCGAAGCTCGTCGGTTACGGCTTCCCCGATCTCGCGGACGAAACGTTGCTGGCGCTCGGCGAATTCCGTCAGTGACGGACCGTCGTGGACGGACAGCATGGCGCGACACTGATCCAGGTACAGATCCGCGCAGCGCCGGGTGGTATCCATCTGCAGGTGCGCCAGGCGTTCCATCTGGCTGAGCATGGCCATTGCGGCGTGCCGGTTGGGCTCGAAGAGCCGGCTGATCTCCTCGGTATCGGGTGACGTGGGCATCGGGGTCCTCCCAGGCGAACGTGTGGGCGAGTGGCCGGCTTTCCCGGGAGTCCCGAACCGGGGCGCCCCCGCTGTGCCCGAAAAAAAAGCGAACGGCCGCGCCGGCGTGGGGCGCAGCCATGGGACAGAATACGGGGGCGAGGTCTGGATTCCGGACTCCGCCGGCAATTCATGTATAGAACATCATCCGCCCTTGATTAACCGCCGTTCGCCGGAAACCCCCCGGTGGCCGAACGACGGTGGTAGTGGCGTCGTTCACTCGCCGGACTGCTCGAGCCACTCCACGCGGTAGAGATCCAGGCGCCGGTCGCGCGTGTTGCGCACCGAGCCTTCCTCGCGCAATTGCATGAGCTGGTCCATGTCGAGATCGGTGATCAGCGTCATTTCGGTGTTGGGCGTGGATTCGGCGACGATGCCGTCGTGGGGGAAGGCGAAGTCAGCCGGTGAGAACACCGCAGTCTGCGAGTACTGGATCTCGATGTTTTCGACTTTCGGCAGATTGCCGACACTGCCGGTGATGGCGACATAGCACTCGTTCTCGATCGCCCGTGCCTGGGCGCACCGGCGCACCCGGAGATAGGCGTTCTTGGTGTCGGTCCAGAAAGGCACGAAAAGGATCTGCATGCCCTGGTCAGCGAGCAACCGGCCCAGCTCCGGGAACTCCACGTCGTAGCACACGAGAATGCCGATGCGCCCGGCGTCGGTGTCGAAGATGCGCAGCGAGTCGCCGCCCTGGACGCCCCAGTAGAAGCGCTCGTCCGGGGTGATGTGGAGCTTGAACTGGCTGTCCGTGGTGCCGTCGCGACGGCAGATGTAGGCGACGTTGTAGAGCACCGTGCCGTCATAGACGGGCATGGACCCGGGAATGATGTTGATGTTGTAGGTCACCGCCAGGCGCGACATCGCCTCGACGATCTCCTCGGTGTACTGCGCCAGCCGCCGCATCGCCTCAGCCGGGTCGTCCTGGTTGAACTGCGCGAGCAGTGGTGCGTTGAAGAACTCCGGAAAGAGGATGAAGTCGCTGTTGTAGCCGGCCATGGCGTCGACGAAGAACTCGACGTTGGTCATCAGGTCGTCGAAGGTCTTCACGCGCCGCATCTGCCACTGCACGGTGCCCACCCGCACGGAGGTCTTGCGGCCGCCCACCAGCGGGCTGCGATCGGCTTCGTAGAAGATGTTGTCCCACTGCACGAGGGTGGCGTATGCCTTCGAGGCGGCATCCTCGGGCATGTAGCCGGTGATGACGCGGCGCACATGGAAATCGTTGGCGAGCTGGAAGGAGAGGATCGGGTCGTGGATCTCGCGGCGCTTGACCAGCTCGATGTATTCCACGGGGCTGAGCTCGTCAGCATGTTCCTTGTAGCCGGGAATGCGCCCGCCGGCGATGATCGCCCGCAGGTTGAGGCTGCGGCACAGCTCCTTGCGGGCATCGTAGAGACGTCGTCCCAGGCGCATCGCCCGGTAATCCGGGTCCACGAACACATCGACGCCGTAGAGTACGTCGCCGTTGGGGTCGTGGTTGGTGAGAAAGCCGTTGCCGGTGATTTCCTCGTAGGTATGCTTGTCGCCGAATCGGTCGTAATCGACGATCATGGAGATCACCGCGGCGGCGACGCGGCCGTTGTCCTCGATGCAGATCTGGCCCTCGGGGAAGCGGTTGATCTGCGCGGCGAATTGCTTGCGCGTCCAGGCACCGCCGAGATTCGCGTACACCCGGTCCATGATGTGTTTGACGTCCGGGTAGTCGGAGAGCCGCAGGTTGCGCAGCCGCAGCCGGTGCTCGTCGGTGTCGACGCGTTCCGGGCTCTCGTCTTCGCTCGCGTGCATAGGAACGTACGTACCTTACGGTGGTCGGAACTCCGAGAATAGCATGGAGACCGTTCCGTCCGGCGCGGGTGCGTTGTAGTGCCGCAATCGGTCAAAGAACAACGAATCGGCCATACTGTTGAGCATGGATTGGCGAACTTGGTGGCTCGCGGTGCTGGTGGGCCTCGCGGTCTGTCACGACGTCTGGGGCGCAGGGTTGACGGTCAGCGTGGAGGGCCCGTCCGGGCGCGCGCTGGATAACGTGCGCGCGTATCTGGCCGAACCGCCGGAGGTGGGCAGCGAACGCGAGGCACGGGCGTATGCCCGTCGAGCCGTGGAGGTGGCGCGCCGGGCGTTGCAGGCGGTGGGCTACTACGACGCGACCGTCGATACACGGGTCGAGGCCGTCGACGACGGCTGGCGGCTGGTCGCGACGGTGGCGCCCGGCGAGCCCGTGCGCCTGCGCAATGTCGGCGTACGCCTGCAGGGTGCCGGGCGCGACGATCGGGTCTTTCAACGGGTGGTCGACGGCCTGCCACTAACCAGTGGCGAGGTGCTCGACCACGGCGCCTACGAGACGGCGAAGAGCCGGCTCCGCAGTACCGCCCTCAATCGCGGCTATTTCGATGCAGCCTTCGAGCGCAGCCGCATCGCCGTGAACACGGCCGAACGCTGGGCGGACGTGACGCTGGTGTTCGCCACCGGGCCCCGTTATCGCCTCGGCCGGGTGGATTTCCGCGGCGAGGTGCCTTTCGACGATGATCTGCTGCAGCGGCTCGTGCCCTACGAGGAGGGCACCGCTTACCGCACGGACCATATCGCCGATCTCAACCGCAACCTCATCGACAGCGGCTATTTCGGTGATGTCGAAGTGATGACCGAGCGCGACAAGGCGCTGCCCGGTGAGGCGGTGCCGGTGCGCGTGAAGGTGAGCGCCCGCGATCCCAATACCGTGGGCTTCGGCGCCGGTTTCTCCACGGACGAGGGCGCGCGTGTGCGGGTGAACTGGGAGCGTCACTGGGTCAACGCAGCGGGCCATACTGCGGGTGCGGACCTGCGTATCTCCCAGGTGCGCCAGAACGTCACCGGCGAGTACGTCATTCCGCTGCGCGATCCCCTCGACGATCGCCTGCAGTTCCAGACCGGATTGCAGAACGAGGATTTCGAGGACACCCGAAGCACGCGCTATACGCTCGCGGTGCGACGTCAGCAGCATTTCGATTCCGGCTGGGAGCGCGTGCAGTCGTTGCGGCTGCTCTACGAGGACTTCACCCAAGGCGCTCAGGAGAACGAGACGCTGTTGCTGATGCCGGGCATCAGCTTCTCGCGCACACGCTCCCGCGGCGGTGTCGATCCCTACTGGGGGGATCGACAGAGCTTTTCCCTGGAAGTGGCCGAAGAGCACCTGCTCTCCGACATCAACATGGCGAGGCTGCTGGTGGGGACCAAATTGCTGCGTACGTATCTCGACCGTCACCAGGTCTCGTTGCGGATGGATGCCGGCGCCATTGCCACCAACGACTTCGAGGCGGTGCCGTCGTCCCTGCGCTTCTTTGCCGGCGGTGACAGCAGCGTGCGCGGTTTCGGCTACCAGACCCTGGCGCCCGAGGACGACGACGGTGATCTGATCGGCGGCCGCTATCTGCTCACCGGCAGTGCCGAATACGGTTACCGTTTCGCGCCGAGCTGGCGGGCGGCGGCGTTCATCGACGCCGGCAACGCCTTCGACGACGTTGACACCGACATGAAAGTGGGCACCGGTGTCGGCATTCGCTGGATTTCGCCCGTGGGGCCCGTGCGCGTGGATTTCGCCTGGGGCGTGAGCGAACCCGATCCGCCGTTTCGCCTGCACATCTCTCTGGGACCACCGCTTTGATCCGACGCATCCTGTTCGCGGCGCTTTTGCTGGTCGCCGCGATTGCCGCCGTATTGGCCTGGCTGGTGACGACCACCGCCGGTGCGCGCCAGGGGGCGGCGCTGGCCGAACGCTTCGTCAGCGGCCTCGAGCTCAGTGTCGCCGACGGCAGCCTTTGGCAGGGCCTGACCGTCAGCACGGTACGTTACCGGCAGCCGGGGGTGACGGTCGCCGTCGACGAGGCAACGCTGCGATGGCGCCCAATGTGCCTGCTCGATGGCGAGGTCTGCATTGACCGTCTCGCCACGCGCGGGCTGGATATTGGCGTGGATACCGCTGCCATGCCCGCCGCTGGCGAAGATGCCGCTGACAGCACGGGTACCACGGCGATTGCCGTGCCCCTGCGTATCGCGGTGGCAAGCGTGGTCATGCGTGATAGCCGTGCCCGGATCGACGATCGCGAGATCGCCTTCGACCGTTTGCGTACCGGGCTGTCGCTGTGGGCTTCCGATCTGCGTCTTGCCCCCACCGAGCTGTCAGGGCTGCGCGTGCATCTGCCCGCACCAGCGGCGGACGCGCAGGGGGCGGGGCAGGAGCCCGCGGTCGCGTCGTCCGGCAGCGCATCGCTGCCTGCGGATTTCCGTCTCGCCCTTCCCGAGGTGTCGTTGCCTCTGGCGGTGCATGTCTCGCGGTTGCTGCTTACTGATGCGGCGCTTGTCCAGGGCGGGCAGCGCTGGCCGATAAGCCGGTTGCTGGTGCGCGGCGAGGCCGTGGGCGGGCGTGCCGAGGTGGAGACCTTCGATGTGCGAACGCCGCAGGGGCGGATCGAGGCCAACGGTGAAGTAGGCCTTGGGGGCGACTGGGCGTTGACGATGCACGCCCGGGTACGCAGTGATGCACCGCCCGGGCTGCCTGGCCCGCAGACGGTGGAACTGCAGGCCGACGGGTCTCTGGCTGACCTGTCCGTGACGATGGCGCTGTCCGGTGCCGTGAAGGCCGAGCTGGACGCCCACGCGCGCCTGTTCACGGCGGGCGTCCCGTGGCGTCTCGAGCTCGAGGGCTCGGAGCTGGCGTGGCCGCTCGCCGGAGCGCCCACGGTCCGTGTGCCGTCACTCTCGCTCGCGGCGGAGGGAGACGTGACGAGCTGGTCGGCGCAACTGGCGACCCGGGTCGAAGGGCCGTCCATTCCGGCGGGAGACTGGCGCGTTGACGCCCGAGGCGATCTGCGCAGCGCGGAGGTCGAGCGGCTAGCCGGTGACGTGCTGGGTGGCAACCTGAGTGCGGATGGGCGGGTTGCCTGGGCCGATGGTCTCGAGTGGCAGGCCACGGTCAACGCCGAAGGCCTTCAGCCCGGGCGCTATCGCGAGGACCTGGACGGCACGCTCGGCGGCCGGGTCGCGACCTCGGGGGCAATGACCGCCGAAGGTCTGCGGCTTTCCGTGGACGTTGACGGGATCGAGGGGACGCTGCGGGGGTACCCGGTGGCGCTCGAGGGCAGTGTGTCCCAGACGCCGGCCGGCGTGTGGCGCTTCTCCGGGTTGCGTCTTCGCAGCGGTCCCGACGAGGTAACCGTCGACGGTGAGCTCGCCGACCAGTGGGACGCGCGGGCACGGCTCGATCTGCCCGAGCTGGCTGCGTTGTGGCCGGGGCTGGCTGGCTCCGTCTCGGGGACAGCGACGCTCACCGGACCGCCGGCCACGCCGACGGTGGATGCCGACATCGAGGGTGACGGTCTGGCGTACCAGGATGTGCGTGTCGATCGCCTTATGCTCGATGCCCGCGTGCGCGAGTTGCTGCGTGGCGCGAGCGAGGTGCGACTGCGCGCGGCGGGCCTGGCGCGTGGCGGTGAACCGCTGGGCGAGGTACGTCTCGGTTTCGATGGGACACTGGATGATCACGCCCTCTCGCTGGCCGTGAGCGGCGAGGCCCCGGTGACCGGGCAGCTTGGCCTGCGCGGCGCACTCACGGCGGCCACCGGCGCATGGTCGGGGCGCCTCACCGACGGCCGTCTGGTATTGCCCGATGGTGCCTGGCGGCTGGACGGTGCGCCGACGCTCGCGTGGCGCCCGTCCAGCCGCGATGTCCGGCTCGACAGCCATTGCTGGCGTCGTGACGGCGCGAGCCTTTGCCTGCCCGAGCCCCTGCGGGCCGGCCCGGGGGGCGCCAATGCGACGGCTGAGCTCAGTGGTTTTCCGGTGGCTGCGCTGAAGCCCTGGCTGCCGCCACAGGTCGCATGGAGCGCCGAGGTCGATGCCAGTGCCCGGGTACAGTGGTCGGGTGCCGGCTGGCCCCGGGCGCAGCTCGAAGCGCGTACGACGCCGGGTCGTATCCGCGCCCCGGTGCCCGAGGGCGGCGAGCCGGCGATGCTGGCCTATGAGACGTTGAGTCTGCGGGCGGACCTCACCGATGACGGCGCGGACCTCGCGTTGAACTTCGCCTCCGAGGCGCTCGGCGCTGCCGATGTGGAGGCGCGGGTCGACCCGCGTGTCGCCGGCATGCCCGTGGCGGGCCAGGTGAGCGTGGACGGGGTCCGGCTCGGGCTGTTGCAGCCGTTTCTGCCACAGCTACGGCGTCTCGAGGGCACGCTGTCCGCGGACGGCGAGTTGTCGGGGGCGCTGCGAGCGCCGGCCTTCGACGGTGAAGTCCGGCTGCGTGACGGTGCGGTCGGTATCGCCAATCTGCCTATCCCCATAGAGGATATCGAGCTTACCGCCACCGTCCAGGGCAACGCTGCCGACATCGACGGCGGGCTGCGAAGCGGCGAGGGCACCGCGCGCATTGGCGGCTCGGTCGCCTGGGCGGATGGCGTGAGTGCGAGCGTCGCACTGGTGGGCGACGGCCTCGAGGTCGCCTATCCGCCGATGGTGCGCATGGCGCTGAGCCCGGCCATGACCATCAACTATGACGGCGAGTCCCTCAGCGTCAACGGCCGTCTGTCCGTACCCACCGGCCGTATCACGCTGCGCGAGCTTCCGGCCCAGGCGGTTTCCGTCTCCAAGGACGTGGTGGTGGTCGATTCCGAGCAGGACAGTGAGGAAGACGCCGCCAGCGAAGGCGGGCTGAAGCTCAGCACCAACGTGTACCTGGTACTCGGCGACGATGTGCGCTTCAGCGGGTTCGGCGCCGAGGCCGGCCTCACCGGTGCGCTGCAGCTCCGGCAGGTGGGCACCGACGGGGCCGAGGCCTTTGGCGAGGTCAGCCTGGTGGACGGGACCTTCGAGCGTTATGGGCAACGTCTGGAGATCCGTACGGGCGAGTTCATTTTCGCCGGTCCCATCGCCGAGCCGCGAATCCGTCTGGAAGCGGTGCGGCGGGTCGACTCGGTGCTTGCCGGACTTCGGGTCACCGGCCGGCCCGGCGCTCTCGAGGCCACGGTGTTCTCCGAGCCGACCATGGCCCAGGGCGACGCACTCACCTACCTGATAACCGGCCGGGCGCCGGGATCCGGGTCGCCCTCGGAGGAAGCGCTGGTCGCCCAGGCCGCTCTCGGGCTGGGGCTGCTCGGTGGACGCAGCGTGGGCTCGTCGCTGGCCGACCAGCTGGGCGTCGAGGACTTCCAGATGGAAGCAACCGGCACCGGAGAGGACACTCAGGTCGCCGTCAGCGGCTACATCGCCCCCAACCTGCTGGTGCGCTACGGCGTCGGCGTATTCTCACCGGCCAACACCCTGACGCTGCGCTACTACCTGAGCGAGCAGCTCTACCTGGAGGCGGTGAGTGGCGTGGCGAATGCGCTGGATATCTTTTACTCGTTCGACTTCTGACGTCGAAAGAGGGAAAAGTGGCAAGAGGCAAGGGCAACGAGGAAGGCGGCAAACCCATGTGCGGGCGGCCACTTGTTACTTGCCGCTTTCAACTTGTCACTTCTTATGGGAAGCGCCTGGCAACCGCCGTCTCCGCTGCGTCATTCACTGGCCGCGCGATGAGGCCGTCGCGGCCGATGCTGACGCGGTAGCGGGCGCCGTCGGAGAGGGGGAGGTAGGTGGCGCTGCCGTAGCGGGCGTCGGCCAGGGGGAAGTACCTCAGGAGACCGGCTCCGACGGTCTCCAGCGGGCGCAGCGACGGTGCCGTCAGGTCATGGACGCTGGCCGGTTCCCGGCGGGCACGTTCGGTGTCGCGATAGCGCCCGGCGAGTCGTTCCAGGCGGTAGCGGGTATCGAGCCCCAGGAGCTCCCCGGTGCTGCGCCAGCGCAGCACCCTCGCTTCCAGGCGCCAGTCGTCGCCCCGGAGGGGGTAGCTGGCCGGTTCGGTCGCGTCGGCTCGGGTGAGGGTGACGCGATAGCGGTCACCGTCGACATGGGCCACGGCGAGCTCGGCGACGGTTTCCTCGGCGGTGAGACGGTGCCAGGTGTAGAGATGGGCGGCCACCAGTGCGAGCGCCACGAGCGGTGCCAGAAGCACGAGGGTGCTGCCCGCGCGCAGCGTTGCCGCAGCGGGCTGCCGGCGCCGCAGACAGCGAACGCAGGTCGTTGCCTGCCAGACTGCCGCCAGGGCCAGTGCCGCGGCGATCCACGCGATCGTGCTCATCCGCGGGGCCCGCCCCCCACCGGTATGTGAAACTGGCGCTCCCGCCAGGCGAGCACGACCCCGTCCGGGGTTATACGCTCGATCCTCGGCCCGGCCGCCAGCGTTTCCCCCTCGCCGTAGCGGCGCATGTCCACCAGAAGGAAGCGTCGTCCCGGCTCGGCGGCATAGACATGCACGTTGATGGTGAATTCCGGTAGCGACTGCCGATACGCTGTGGGCAACGAGGCGTAGGCAGGGGCAGGCTCGGGTACCGGCCCCGGGTCCGACTCCTGCTCGGGCGCCGGCGGCCGCTCCGGCTCGGGATCCGGCTCGTGTCGGTCTTGGGGTTGCGGGTCGGATGTCGGCGGCGGTTGCGCATCCGGCTGCGATCCGGCGTCAGGCTGTGCATTCCCGTTCGCCCCGGTATCCGGCTCGCGCCCTGGTTGCGTGGATGAGTCGGCCTCGCCGGCGAGCTGTGCCAGAACCGACGTTTCCTCGTGGTCTTCGGCCTTGCCGCCGCCGGCCTCGTCGACGGTCGGAGGCGCCGTCTCCGGCGCCCTCATCAGTGATGGTGACAGGTACACGGCGGCGATGGCGGTGGCGATCAGCACCACCGCTGCGAGCACGACCAGGCGGTACCGGTGCCCGGAGCGGTAGCGTAGCGGGCGTGCAGGCGGGGCGTTGCCCAGCCCGCGGCGTTCCCGGTCGGAGCGGCGCAGCGCGTCGAGAATGTAGGACACGTCAACGGGCCTCCATGGCGGGGTCGGGACTTTCCAGCAAGTACAGCAGCGTCGCCCGGTCCAGGCGCCCGTGATCCGGCAACCCGTGGCGTTGCTGGAACGTGCCGAGACGTTCGGCGAGGCGACGGTCGAAATGGTTCTGCAGGTCGGGCGGTGCCTCCGCGCCCAGGCGGTCGCGCAGCCACCGCACCGCCTCACCCCGATCGCCGACGGTCGCCGGGATGGGGGTGAGCGCCGGTGGGCGCCAGAGCACCATGAAGTCACCCTGCCACACCGGGGCGAGAACGTCCCGGGAGACCGTGTGCGCAGCCGTGTCGCGGTACAGCCGGGCCTGTCCGGCGGTGACGCCGTCAGCGAGCACCATGGTGGTGCTGCCACCGGTGTCGAGCTCGAGCAGCACGGGGCGTCGCAGCCCGGTGAGTGCCTGCCAGTCGCCGCGCAGATGCAGGCAGACGAAACCCGAACCATCGAGCGCGCTGCAGTCCACGGCGTCACCGTTCGCGGTGGCCGTCGCCACGCCCTGACGATCGGCAAGTGCCGCCACCGCCTCGGCCGGGCGATCGTATGAGGCGTTCTCCCGTATGGATGCCAGGGACGTCAGCCATTGGGCGGCGGCGTCGCCGCCCACCGGGCGCAGATACCACAGGCCCGCGGCGGCGATCATCACGGCGGTGCCGGCGGCTGCTGCCCACGGCCAGCGTCGCGGGCGGCGGTGCTGGTGATCGAGCTCGCGGGCCGCGCGGCGTACGTGTCGCCACCTGACCCGGCGGGCGCCGTCACCATAGGCGCCCAGCAGCGCGCGGTCGGCGACCACGTTCACCAGCCGCGGGATACCGCCGCTCGCGCGATAGAGCGTGCGCATGGCCGGCGCGGTGAACAGGTTCTCGTCGCCGCCGGCCATGCGCAGGCGGTGACGGACATAGGCCCGGGCCTCGTCGCGGCTCAACGCCCGCAAGTGGTAGCGTGCGGTGATGCGTTGTGCGACCTGACGCAGGGCGGGGCGGGCGAGCAAGTCGCGTAGCTCGGGCTGGCCCACCAGCAGAATTTGCAGAAGCTTCTCCCGGCGGGTCTCCAGGTTGGTCAGCAGGCGTACCTGCTCGATCAGTGCCGAGCCCAGTGTCTGGGCTTCGTCGATGAGCAGCACCGTCGTGCGTCCGCGGGCATGGGCGGCCAGTAGCCGGCGATTGAGCTGATCCACCAGCGCGTTGCTGTCGGCGCCGTCGGCGGGCGTCTCGCCCAGCTCGCGCAGAATCGCGGCGACGAACCCTGCCACCGAGTCCGTCGGGCGGTAGAGCCACGCCGTGTCCACGTCACCGGGCAGGCGCTCCAGCAGTGCTCTGGCGAGCAGGGTCTTGCCCGTGCCCACTTCGCCGGTGAGCTGAACGAACCCGGTTCGCTCGCGCACGCCGTAGACCAGGTGGGCGAGCGCTTCCCGGTGGCTCGTGCCGAGAAAGAGAAACCCCGGGTCCGGGGGCAGCGCGAATGGGCGCGTGTGTAGTCCGTAGGCGGCCTCGTACATGCCGGGTGCCGAGTGCGTTGTCGGGACAGCAGGATACTGCGCACGGGCGCCGGCGCAAACCGCCACCGGTGCCGGCGGTGGCCCGGCCGGCGTAGATACGCCGTTGTCGGTCAAGCGCGCTGTGCATGAACGTCGCTGAACAGTCGCCGCAGCTCGGCGGGCGCACAGCGCTGGCCGACATACCCGTCGCAGAGATGTCGGCTGCCAAGTGCAGCCGACCTACCCGGCTTGAGCCCCAAACATGGAAACGAGCCACCCGTAGGGGTCAGTCGTTCGTCGGTACCCGAGTCGCCAGATAGAGTCCGGCAAGGATGAGCGCGCCCCCCACTGCATGGTAGGCCGCCAGCGACTCGCCCAGAAGCAGGAAAGCGAGGCCGGCGGCGAACACCGGTACCAGGTATATGAACATCGCCGCCCTGGATGGTCCCACGCGGGCGACGCCGTGGTTCCAGAAGGCGTAGGCGAGCAGTCCCGGGAACACGGCGACATACACGAAAGGCAGGGTCAGCGCCGGTGTCAGGTCGAACCCGCCGACCAGTGCCAGCTCGAGCAGGTAGGCCGGCAGAATGAGTGGCAGCCCGAAGAGAATCTGCGCGGTGAGAAAGCCGGCCGCCGACATGGGCAGCGGACGGCGGCGCAGGAGCACCGAGAACAGCGCCCACGCACTCACGGCGCCGACCATGATCAGGTCCCCGGGGCGGAACGACAGCGCGAGCAGTGCCGCAAGCCGGCCGCCGGCGACGATGGTCACGATGCCAGCGAGCGCGCAGGCGATACCGCCAGCCTGGGCGGGACGTGGTCGGGCGCCGAGTACCGGCCAGGCGAGCAGGGCCACCAGTATCGGCATGGTGGCGTTGATCAGGGTGAGGTTGAGCGCGGTCGTCGAGTCCGCTGCGAGGTACAGCAGGGTGTTGAACAGGCCCACGCTCAACCCGGCGACCAGCAGCATCCGGCGCCAGTTCCGGCGTACCACTGGCCAGTCCCGCCGCAGCGGGCCGATGCCCACCGGCAGCACGATCAGCAGCGCCAGTGCCCAGCGCCAGAACGACAGGGCCACGGGCGGAATGACGTCCACGACGCCGCGTGCGAGCACGGCATTGCCGGCCCAGAACAGCGCGGTGAGCACGAGTCCCGCGTAAGCGAGGGTGTGGGGGTGTTCCGCGGAGATGGTGTTGTCCGTGGCGGCCATGAGCCTTCCCTTAGTGTCCTGAATCAGATTGTCGTTGCAATTCCGAGTGCCCCGGTCTCGCCAGGGCCAGGCGCGGCGACGAGTCGTAGTGGGGCCTACGGCGAGGCGGCGCGTCACCGCCGCGGCGCGACCGGGGCGCTCCCTTCGGGCGCGTCATGGCGCCGCTGTCGCCGTGTTGGCGTCGCTCGACGTGGGGGCCGCCACGCCTTCGCACCGCCGCCTGGCCACGGCGGCACCATGACGTGCAGAAATACCGCGACTGTCTGATACAGGACACTAGAGACGCTGACACAACGTCAGAATGGTCCGCCGCAGCCACTGGCTGGCCGGGTCGGTGTCGGTGCTCGCATGCCAATACTGGTGTACCGGCGCGTCGTCGAGCGGTACCGGCGGCGGTATCAGGCGCAGGCCGCCGGTGCCGGCGAACGCCCGGGCGGCCCGCCACGGGATGGTCGTGATCAGATCGGTGGCGGCGACGATGGGCGCGACCGAAAGAAAGCTGGGCACGGTGGCTGTCACCCGGCGGCGCAATTGCTCGGCGGCCAGGGCCTCGTCGATGCGCCGGGAGAGGTAACGGGTGTGGCTGACGTCCACGTGGTGGAGCTCCGCGAATCGCCGCAGGGTGAGGCGGTCGCGGATTCCCGGGTGGTCGGCGCGGGCCATGCAGATGAACTGTTCCACCAGCAGCCCCTCGCTGCGGAACTCCCGCTCCAGCTCCGGGCGGTTGCCGATGGCGAGGTCCAGGTCGCCGCTGCGCAGATCGGTGGCCACGGCGGGCTGGTCGTTGGCGACCACGTCCACCTGCACTGCCGGTGCCACCCGCGCCAGGTGATCGAGCAACCGCGGCAGGATCACCGAGTCCCCGTAGTCGCTCATCGCCACGCGAAAGCGGTGCTCGGAATGAGCGTAGTCGAACAGCCACTGCTCAGAGAGGGTGTGGCGGATGAGGGTGAGGGCCTCGCGGATCGGTTCGGCGAGCTGTCGAGCTCTTGGCGTGGGGGTCATGCCCCGGGCCTGGCGGACGAACAGCGGATCGTGCAGCAGCGCCCGCAGCCGGTTGAGGGCATTGCTCGTGGCCGGCTGGCTCATGTCCAGGCGCTCGGCGGCGCGGGTGATGCTGCCTTCCTGGAGGATGGCATCGAATACCGCCAGCAGGTTGAGGTCCACGCCGCGTAAATTCATCTGGTGAATATTACTTATAAGTTAAATGCGTTGCACCGATAGCATGCGAAGCGTAGCTTGAAAATCGGCCTCTGGCCACGGCGAATCGCCTCGAGGGCTCCCCGGCCTGGCGATTCGTCGGTTTCCGTTCCTGATACACCCTTCTGTCTGTTGCGATGCAATCCCCGGCAAGCAACACCCCCGGCCTCCCCGGCCGGGGGCTTTTTTTTGGTTGAGTGCGTTCCGGGTGACGCAGGCGGGAAACATGCCGCGAGCGGGAAACACGCCGGCGTGGGACCACGCGGGCACGGGCTCCCTGTCCAGTCGTGCCCGTACCCGCGCGTCGCGGCACGCTTACGCGGCGGAGCGCTGCTGCGTGCGCAGGTAGCGCTCGAGCTCGTCCGCACCGCCGATGTGGTGGCCGCCGATGAACACCTGCGGCGTGGTGTTGCGGCCGGAGACCGCACGCAGCGAACGGCTCGTCACCGGTCGGGCCAGCTCGATGCTCTCGTAGGCGATACCGGCCTGGTCGAGGAGGTCCTGCGCCCGGGCGCAGTGAGGGCAGCCGCGCCGCGTGAACAGCGTCACCGGCTCCGGTGGCCTGGCCGCGGCATTGATGTAGTTGAGCATGGTGTCCGCGTCGGAGACCTCGAACGGGTCACCGGGCTTCTCCGGCTCGATGAACTGCTTCTCGATGACGCCGTCGCGCACCAGCATGCTGTAGCGCCAGGAGCGTTTGCCGAAGCCGAGCTCCGACTTGTCCACGAGCATGCCCATGCCGTCGGTGAATTCGCCGTTGCCGTCAGGCAGCAGCGTGACGTTCTCCGCCTCCTGATCCTTGCCCCATTCGTTCATCACGAAGGTGTCGTTCACCGACAGGCAGACGATTTCGTCCACGCCGTTCGCCTTGAGTACGGGCGCCAGCTCGTTGTATCGGGGCAGGTGACTGGCGGAACAGGTCGGTGTATACGCACCGGGCAGCGCGAAAACCACGACCGTTCTCGCGGTGAAGATGTCGTCGCTGCTGATGCTCTGCCAGGCATTGTCGCGGCGCACGCGGAACGTGACCTCGGGTACGCGCAGGCCTTCGCGGTTATCCATGAGATGCCTCCGGTTGTCGATTGTCAGGCGAAAAACGATTGATGGGGAGAATGATGATGCAGCCAGCGCTGTCTGTGAAATGAAACGTTTCTATTCGAACGATAGCTGCAGGCTATGTTCAGGGCGGTCGGTGAGTTGGGAGAAGGTGACGCCCAGCAGGCGTACGGCGCGGTGGAGGCTGTGCTGGCGGAGGCATTCCCGGGCGGCGGCCTGGAGGATATCGGTGTCGTCGCTGGCCTCGGGCAGCGAGAACGAGCGTGTCTGGGTGACGAAGTCGCGATAGCGGATCTTCACCGTCACCGTCTTTGCCCGCAGGCCGCGCTCGCGCAGCTTCGGTACCAGGCCCCGGATCATTTCCGCAGCCAGCCACGCGAGGCGCCCGCTGGAGCGGCAGTCGGTCTGGAACGTCGTCTCCCGGCCGATGGATTTACGCCGCCGTCGTGCACCGACGGGACGGTCGTCGTGGCCGTGGGCTCGCGCCTGCAGCGCTTCGGCGTGGCGGGCCGGAAACAACCGCGCAAGGCGTTCCAGCGGTGCATTGGCCAGCTCGCCGATGGTGGTGATCCCGAGCTCGGCAAGGTGTTCGGCGGTCCGGGGGCCGACACCATGGAGGGTGCGCACCGTCAGCGGCCATACGCGCGCCGGCACGTCGTCGAGCGTCAGCTCGGTGAGGCCGTCGGGCTTCTCCAGATCGGAGGCGATCTTGGCCAGCAGGCGGTTGGGGGCGAAGCCGACCGAGGCGGTGAGCCGGGTGCGCTCGCGGATCGTGTTCTTGAGCGTCCTCGCAAGCTGTCGAGGGGGCTCGTCGCGGTGACTGACGTCCAGGTAGGCCTCGTCCAGCCCCACTGGTTCGAGCACGCGGGAGACGTCTTCCAGGATGTCGAACACCGCCATCGAGGCGTCCCGGTAGGCTGGCAGGTCCACCGGCAGGAACACCGCGTGGGGGCAGAGTGCCACGGCACGCCGCAGTGGCATCGCCGAGTGGATGCCGTACTGGCGTGCTTCATAGGTGGCGGTGGAGACGACGCCGCGGCGATTGGGGTCGCCGCGGCCGCCGACCACCACCGGCTGCCCGGCGAGCTCGGGCCGGCGTAGCAGCTCCACGGACGCGAAGAAGGCGTCCATGTCCACGTGAAGGATGGTACGTTCGCCGCCGCTCATGGCGGCGCATAGTATCCCTGCTCAGGCGCACGCGGTCGAGTGGAGGCCGCCCCGGCGAGCGGCCGGGGGATCGGGCGCGGCCCCCGCGTACCCGGCTATTGTGCGCGGAAGCGGCCGACCAGTTCGCGCAGCCGTTCGCTCATGGCGGCGAGTTCGCTGCCGGCGCGCTCGAGCTGTTCCATGCTCTCCACCGTCTGCTCGACCACGGCGTTCACCTGGCTGACGTTCTGATTGATGCTCTCGCTGGTGGCGGTCTGTTCCTCCGCCGCACCGGCGATCTGGGTGTTCATCTCGGTGATGCGGTTGACCCCTTCGCTGATGCGCCCGAGAGCATCGCCAGCCTCGGCGGCCTGGTCCACTGTTTTCCGGGCGCGGGTGCGGCTGCTGTCCATGGCGCTGGCGGCCGCCTCCGCGCCGGCCTGCACCCGCTCGATGATGCTCTGGATCTCGCCGGTGGACTCCTGGGTGCGCTGGGCCAGGGTGCGGACCTCGTCGGCCACCACCGCGAAGCCCCGCCCCTGCTCGCCGGCCCGGGCGGCCTCGATGGCGGCGTTGAGCGCGAGCAGGTTGGTCTGCTCGGCGACGTCACGAATGACGTCCAGCACCGTGGTGATATTGCCGGCCTCCTGGCGCAGATCCATGACGGTCTGTGCAGCGGATTCCACCTCCTGTGCCAGGCCGTCTATGGCATCAACCGTGCGCTGAACCACTTCCCGGCCCTGGCCGCTGTCGTTGGAGACACCCTCCGCGCCCTCGGCCGCCTCCGAGGTATTGCGGGCAATCTCCTGCCCCGTGGTGGCCATCTGGTTCATGGCGGTGGCGACCTGGTCCACTTCCTCGCGCTGGCGCCGCACGCCTTCATCGGTGGAGCGGGTCACGGCGGTGAGCTCCTCGGAGGCGCCGGCGAGGCTCTCGGTTTCCTGACTGATGCCGCGAACGACCCCTTGCAGCGCCTCGAGGAAGCGGTTCACGGCGGTAATGAAGTCCCCCACTTCGTCGTGCTGCCCGGCGGTAAGGCGCCGGGAGAGGTCTGCCTGCCCGGATTCCATGTCGTCGAGCAGCGCGGTGATCTCGCGGCGGCCACGCTGGACCGGGCGTACCACCCCCCGGGTGATGACGAAGGCGAGGATCAGCCCGCCGACCGTGGCCACGCCGACCAGTGCCGCGGTCAGGGTCATCGCCGAGCTGGTGCGCGCGCCGGCCTCGCCGGCCACCTCGGAGAGCGCGCTGAAGCTGCTGTCCTGCAGCGCTTGGGCGGTCTCGACCATTTTCCCGCCGAGCGGATCCATGACGTCGGTCTTCGTTCGCGCGATGGTGCTGAGCTGGGCGGCGAGCTCGTCGGTGATGCGCTGGTAGCGGCGGGTGGCATCGGCGGCGGCCGCGCGAAGCTCTGCCTGGCGGTCGCCGAGGATGTAGGCGTTGAGCTGCTTGAGACCGCGCTGGGCGTCCATGGCGAGCTTGCGGCTTTCCTCGAGCAGGGCCTCGTCGCGGTCGCTGAGATAGCGGCGCGCGGTGGTGCGCAGCTCGTTGACGATGCCCAGTGTGCGCTGTGCCTGGTAGGCGAGCAGGTAGTCGTTCTGCCCGGTGCCCATGGCCGCGAGATCGTCGAGGGGGGCGGAGGCGGCTTCACCGGCCTTGCTGAGGCGGTCGGCCACTTCCGCGAGCGTGGAAGTTGCCGGCCGGATCTTCTCGCTGAACGCGGTCTCGTATTGCTGGTGCTGCGTCGCCAGCGTGTCCAGCAACTCGAGGCGTTGGGCGTCATCGATGCGCGAGCGAGCCCGCTCGAGCTCCGCGCGGAATTGCTCGCCGTTGGCGAGGAAGGCCTCCGCATTATCCCGTGCGCGGGTGTCGATGTACGCATTGAGCGCGAGGCGCTGGCTGTAAAGGTCGCTCAGGATCGCCGTAGCCGTCGCCGTGTCGGGGGCGAGATCGCCGGTGACCACCCCCATGTGCCGGTCGACGGCGCGGAAGCCCGCGATCGCGACCGCGCCGACGACCACGAACAGCACCAGGATCACCACCGGTGCGGCCATTACCTTGGCGGTCAGCCCCAGGCGCCACGCGCCGCGTCCACCCGCCGCCTTGCCTCTCGTCCTCGTCAATCGCGATTGGCTCATTGTCATCGTTCTCGCTGCCGGGAATCGTGGAGTTCCACTTCCTTCTATCGGCGGCGGGGCGATGAACTTGATCCGCCCGTGTCAGGACACACCAGGTGCCGGTCGTCTCCCGGTCGTGCCTACGTATGTATTTGTCGTTCACGCCGCCGCGCGCGCAGACGCAGGTTCATCATCTCCACGGCCGCGGAGAAGGCCATCGCGAAGTAGATGTAGCCCTTGGGAATGTGCAGCCCCGCACCGTCGGCGACCAGTGCGACGCCGATGAGCATCAGGAACGACAACGCGAGCATCTTGATGGTCGGGTGAGCCGCGATAACGCGGTTGATCGCCCCCACGAGCAGCAGCATCACACCCACGGCGAGGATGATCGCCACCACCATGACTTCGATGTCGTCGGCCATGCCCACAGCGGTGATGACGGAGTCCAGGGAGAAGACCACGTCCAGCAACCCGATCTGGACGATGACACTGACGAAGCTCGCGCCCGCCGCGTCGCTTGCGGCATGGCCGTCACCTTCGCCTTCGAGCTTGGCGTGAATCTCCGTGGTCGCCTTGTAGATGAGGAACAGCCCACCCGCGCCGAGGACGAGATCGCGGCCCGAGACCCCGTGACCGAAAACCTCGAACAGGGCACGGGTCAGCCCCATCAGCCAGGCGATGGAGAACAGCAGCAGCAGCCGGGTGACCAGCGCCGCCATCAGCCCGAGCTGTCGGGCGCGCGGGCGCTGGTGCTCGGGTAGGCGGTCGGCGAGGATGGAGATGAACACGATGTTGTCGATGCCGAGCACGATCTCCATCACAGTGAGCGTTACCAGCGCCGCCCACGCGGCCGGGTCGCTCATCCAGTCGATCCATTCCAGCACGATGGTCTCCCTGCATGTTGGTGCCCGTCGGGGAGGATACGGGCCGTCCGCAGGGGGCGCCAGCACGGCGGCGCTCGAGGAACCGCTGGACGATTCGTGCCAGCCTCCGGCCGATCGGCGCATCGGTATGACCAGCCGAGTCCGGTGCCGAGAGCCTCCGTGGGCACGTCTGGCGGGGGGCGGGGCCAGGCAGGTATTCCCGTAACGGATCACGGCCATGCGCTGCGAGCGCCGTCTCGCCGGAGCCTGGCGACGACGCGGGCATCGTTCAGCGCTATCTTTACAGCCGCGTTCGCTGTGGCACGCTGGCCGCCTTCCGAGACGCACGCGCCGGCAGGCGCGCGCCCAATTCAACTCATGCGCCACGGAGCGAGGCATGCAGGAGCTGCAGAGCACGCTCGCCCGGATCGATGGCAAGGGTTACAAGGCCTATCGCGACATCACCGGGCGTTATCGGTTCGACGACTTCGAGCTGCGGGTCGATCACGTCCAGGGCGACCCCTATGCGGCGCCGTCACGTCTGCGGGTGATCATGCCCTGGGACGAGGCGGCGCTGCCCGACGACGTCCGCAATGGGGTGCGCGCACGGGCGGCGCGCGATTTTCTCGCGCGCTGTTTCCGTCGCGCCGTGCGTGACGAGCCGGCCATCGCCATCGATGCCGGTGCGCAGACGGTGCTTGACCGCACCGCAGCCCTGTTCACGCCACAGGGGGTGGAGCTGCGCTTCACCGTCAATCTGCCGGCGCGTGGCCGTAGCATCCTCGGCCGCCAGGCGCGGGAGCTTTTGTGCCGGATCCTGCCACGGGCCGTACGTGCCGCGCTGCGACCGGAGCACCGCGATACCGCGGCGCTGGCGCATCACTGCGACGTTGTCGAGGACCAGTTCGCCCTGCGCGAGCAGCTCGCCGGGCAGGGGCTGGTGGCCTTCGTCGCCGACGGTGCGGTCCTGCCCCGGCGCTCCGGGGTGGACGACCGCCCGCTCGCGGATGCTGTGGCGTTCGCGTCGGCGCCGAGTCTGCGGGCTACGCTGATGGCCCCCAATGCGGGGGAAGTCAGCGGTCTCGGGGTGCCGCGGGGCATCACCCTCATCGTCGGCGGCGGCTTCCATGGCAAGTCCACGCTGCTGCGCGCCCTGGAGCTCGGCGTCTACGATCATGTCCCCGGTGACGGGCGGGAACGGGTCGTCACCGACGCGGAGGCGGTGAAGATCCGCGCCGAAGATGGCCGTGCGGTGCACGCCGTGGATCTCTCGCCGTTCATCAACCATCTGCCCTACGGCAAGTCCACGACGGCGTTCGACACGGAGCTCGCCTCGGGCTCTACCAGCCAGGCGGCGGCGCTGCAGGAGGCACTGGAGCTCGGTGCCGGCACGTTGCTGGTGGACGAGGATACCTCGGCGACCAATTTCATGATCCGCGATCAGCGCATGCAGGCGTTGGTGGCCAAGCGCGACGAGCCGATCACGCCGTTCGTCGACCGCATCCGTGAGCTGCGGGATACCCTGGCGGTGTCGACAGTGCTGGTAATGGGCGGGTCGGGGGATTATTTCGCCCACGCGGACACGGTCATCCAGATGCACGACTACCTGCCGCGGGACGTGACCGCCGAGGCGCGCCGTATCGCCGCCGAGCATGCGGCCGGACGTCGCGAGGAGGCGGAGAGCGCGCTCGCGGCACCGCGTCCGCGTTCGTTGCGTCCGCGCTCGGTGGACCCCACTGCCGGTCGGGGCAAGCCGCGGATCAAGGCCCGTGGCGAGGACACCCTCGTATTCGGGCGTGACGACGTGGATCTGCGCGCCGTCGAGCAGATCGTGGATGCCAGCCAGGTGCGTGCCATCGGCTTGCTGCTCCCGCTGCTCGCCGCCCACGGTGGTGAATGGGTAACCGATCCGGGGGCGCAGGTGCGGGAGCTGCTCGCCCAGCCCTGGGAGCGGTTGACCGGGCGCCCCTCCGGCGATCTGGCGCGGCCGCGCCCCGCGGAGGTCATGGCGGCGCTCAATCGACTGCGAAGCGCCGTGTTTCGCGCCGGCGGCGCGGGCTGAGCGGTGCGGCTCAGCCCGGCGCGGGGGAGTCGGTGCCGGGCTGAATCACCAGGTGCTTGTCCGGCTCACAGCCGGTGCTCTGCGCGAGCAGGCGGTGGCGCATGGCGATGCGGTGCTGGAGCTTGCGCAATGGCGCCGAACGCGGCGTGAGCTCCACCGCGATGCCTTCGTCGATCACGCGCTGTGCGGCGGCTTCCGCTTCCCGGGCGGCGGCGTCCACCGTGGCGTCATTGAGGCCCGGCACGACGTTGAAGACGTCGCGCAGCAATCGCCGTATCTGCGCCGTGCTATTGCGCTTGATCGCGTAAACCGGGGCCCCGGTCTCGGCGATCAGTTCCTGCAGGCGCCGGTCCTGGCTGCGGGCGCGCAGAGCGAGCACCAGGTCCGCCCGTTCGGCTTGCTCCACGGTGCGGGCGTTGAGGCGCAGATCCCTCAGCACGCGCTCGGTGGAATCGCGGCTCAACGCGTAGCAATAGATGCGCACCATGCGCTCGCTGCCGCTCTGCGGAGTCGGTTTCGTCGGCGCTGGCACCCGTTGCGGTTCCGGTTCCGGTACCGGGGGCGCCGGCGGTGCCGGAATGGCGGGCTCGCCGCCGGACTCGCCGGTCGTGCCGCGCGGTTCGCCCCGTGGGGCGATGCCCCGGAGCAGCGCGTCCACGGCGCGCGCGGTATCGCGGTGGACGATGAGGCGTTCGCGGTCGACGATCTCCACCACGGCACCGAACGTCGGCGGGCCGGCGCGTTCGCTGACGGTCTTCTGGGTGCCGCGTGCACGGGCGCCTTCGTCGCTGAGGGTGACCGTGCGTACGCCGCCGACCAGGTCGGCGAGCGTGGGGTTGCGCGTGAGGTTCTCCAGCGTCGTGCCATGCGCGGTGCCGATGAGCTGTACGCCGCGTTCGGCGATGGTGCGCGCTGCGGCCGCCTCGGCGGCCGTGCCGATCTCGTCGACCACGATCACCTCGGGCATGTGGTTTTCCACCGCCTCGATCATCACGGCGTGCTGGGCATCCGGATGGGGAACCTGCATGCGGCGCGCGGAACCGATCGCCGGGTGTGGAATGTCGCCGTCGCCGGCGATCTCGTTGGAGGTATCCACGATGACGACGCGTCGGGCGAAGTCGTCGGCGAGCACCCGTGCCATCTCGCGCAGGCGGGTGGTCTTGCCCACCCCCGGCGGCCCGAGCAGCAGGATGCTGTAGGCATCGGCGGCGAGGTCGTGCAGGGGGGCGATGGTGCCATAGACGGCGCGGCCGACGCGCAGGGTCAGCCCGACGGTCTCACCGGTGCGGTTGCGGATGGCGGCGATACGGTGGAGCGTGCCCTCGATGCCGGCGCGGTTGTCCGCGGTGAAACGGCCGACGGCCTCGCACACTCGGGCGAGTGTCTCGCGCGTCACCGGTGCATCGTCGAGGGCATGCGGCCCGCCGGTGAGGCGTGCCTGCGGCGGGCGGCCGAGGTCGAGCACCACCTCGAGCAGATCCGTGGAGGGTAAGCGGCGCAGGCGTTCCCGCAGTGGCCGGGGAAGGACGCCGAGCAGCCGTTCGAGGTCATCGGTTCGGGTTTCGATGCTCACGCGGGACGACCTCCTGCTGTGTCCTTACCTCCATGTATCCCCGCCACCCGTTAAACTGTCAATCATCCGTGCCGACGGGTGACAATTGGGCTCGCCCGACCACTTCGAGGCGCGACGACATCGCCGGTGTGCCCGACGCGTTGCTGGACGCGATGGGGCGGCTGGAGCTCGTCATGGAGCTCACGATCCACCCGGGGCGCCGCCTTGCCCGCGTGCGCGCCGTTGAAGTGCTCGACGGGCTGCTGCATCGCGGCTGCTTCGTGCAGTTGCCGCCCGACGACGACGTCATGCCGTTCGGCGGGGCGAACCGGACGAAGCATTAATAGCGCGGCTGTCGACGGCTATGCTCAATTGCATGAGTCAGTGTTCTGTGTAGGCGATACGGCGTGCCCTCGGCTCAGGGCACTGGAACGGTCCGAGCGCGTGTCTGCTGGGCGGAGGGGGCATGGCCAACGAGCTTAGAACGAACCGACGTCACGTCGCCCGGTTTCCCGCGGATCTGCTGGTGCGCGTGTACCTCTATGGCCGTGCCGTCGGCAGCTATCGTACCCGCGACGTCAGTCGTGCGGGGGTCGGCCTGCATGCCGGGCGGGTCATGCTCTGGCGCGGCATGCCGGTGGAGGTTCAGCTCTACTCCGCCGTGGGCACGCGCGCGGTACCAAGGCGCATCGCCGCGGTCGTGTGCTATTGCCGCGGTAACGGTATGGGGCTGCGTTTCCGTCGCCGTTGATGGCACGGAACCGGCCCGCCCCGGGGGGGCTGGCTCGGTAGCCGTGTCGCCCCTGCCGGCGGCGTGCGCGCGGCCGACGCGGTTACCCGCGCCCGGCGAGGAAATCCACCAGACGCCGGTCGAAGAGCTGGCGAAGGGCGTCCTGGACCGCCCGGGCGATGTCCGCCGCGTTGCGCTCCGGTCCCGGGCGCGTGACCACCCGCGCGCTCCGCGAGGTCGAGGCCTGACCGTTGAAACGCTCCCCGCCGCGCCAGGCACGCGCCTGCAATGTCATCCGAGTGTCCACCCGCCGCGGCACGTCGGCGGTTACCGTGTGTCGCAGCTCGGTGATCTCTATGAGCAGGCGCGGTGTCGCCGTGTCCGACCAAAGCTGGGGTGGAAACCCGGCCTGTGAGAGCGTCTCTCCGGCGGCCAGCTCCACGACGTAGGCGAGGTCCTGGCTCGTGGTGATCGTCGCGTCCTCGTCTTCCCGGTTCTGCAGCACGCCCAGGGCTTTGTCTTCGCGCCGGTCCACGACTTCCAGCGCCACCGGCGGCCCGCCACTGACGCTCGCGTTCGGTTCCGGCGGTTCCACGCTCAGGCGCAGTGTCTGCGGGTTCTGGGCGCAGCCGGCGAGCACCACTATGGTGGTGATGAGGGTGAGCAGGCGAGCGGTGGAGAGGGGCATGTCTGAGGCCTCCTTTCTATGAGCTTGACTCATCCTGGTGATTGAACGAATTCATTGTGTTCAGGATTTAACTTGACGACCCACAGCTAGGGCCCGAGACTCTGCGAACTCTGGCGCTGCGAGCGCCTGTTGTGTCGCAGCATACAAGGGTGATACGAGTGACGCAGCCAGCGAGTACAGCTAACCAGCCTGCAGGCCTGCACCTCGAAGTGGTGCCGCCGCTTACCCGGCAGGGCGAGGCAGGGGTCGATGCGGCTCTCGCCAAGGTGGCGGCCCTACATGAGTCAGTGGGCCTGGACGGGATCAATATTCCCGAAATCCGTGAAGAGAGTTCCAAGAGTGACAAGGGCGAGCGGCGCATGCCGTTCGAGCCCCGCATGGAGCCGCGCGAGCTCGCGCGGCGCATCCGCGATACCTTCGGCATCGAGTGTATGATAAACCGCGTCGTGGTCCACCTGGAGCGCGACCGCCAGGCCGACTGGTTTCGCGAGACATGGGAGGAATACGGCGTCCGGCGTTTCGTGCTGGTGGGCGGTGAGAAGAGCGGGGTGGACTACCCCGGCCCGTCGGTGCCGGAAGCCAACGAGCTCATCCGGGAGGTGATATCCGACCGCCATCTGCGGGTGGGCAACATCTGCATCCCCACGCGCTCGGGGGAGGCCGATCGCATGCGCCGCAAGATGCGCACCGGCACGGATTTCTTCACCACGCAGATCGTCTACCATCCGGAGCAGTTCACCGATCTCGTCGACGCGCTGGTCGACGGCGGTCTGCCGTCGCCGCCGCCGGAGGTGCTGGTGACGCTCTGCCCGGTGAAGAACGAACGCAACATCCGGTTCCTGCACTGGCTGGGGGTGGACCTGGCGCCGGAACTCGAGGCCTGGCTCACCGAGAAGCCGGACGAGGTCACCGAGCGGTCGCTCACGCAGATCGAGCGCGCATGGGCGACGATTTCCGCGCATCGCGCGCGCCGGGCGCCAAGCATGCCGGTCGGCGTGAGCCTTGCGCCCATCGGAAAGATTCCTCACGAGACCACCGTGCGTCTCGCGCGCAACCTCTCCGTGGAGCTTTCCCGCACCGCTTGAGGTTGCATGGCTCGCGAGGTGGCCGGCATCGGCTGCCGGCCACCTCGCAGCGCGCTCGTCAGCGCTGGCTACGCAGGTAGTCCTGCGTTGTGAGCAGGAACAGACGCCGAAACAGCTCCTCGATCGCCGCTTCGCGTTCCAGTTCCCTGGCCTCCCCCTCATCCGCGGCCGCCCGTGGATATTCCCAGATTAGCCGTACAGCCCCCGAGTTGGCATCGCTGACTTCCAGGCAGGGGTTGGCGCCATTGAGTCGGGCGTCGATCTGGTAGCTCATCCCTGTCTCCTCTCATTGCCGGGCATCTGAATCGTCTGCAATAAACAGTAATCGTTCTCATTCGCATATGCAAGTCATTGAATTGCGGATGACGCCCCGGCGGATAGGCGTTACATTGTCGACATTCTTGGATGACCAATCCGGTTACAGCGCATGCCACATGTCAGCGAGCCAGTCGGGCGGTGTGTCGCGACGACAGGGCCGGGGGCGACGCCGGAGTCAACCGTCGCGGGAATCAGCAGCGCGAATTGCGACGTGTAGCAAGGCCCTACACGAGCGGCGAGCGACGCCGTCCACAACGGCGCATAAGGCCACCGGGGCCTGGCAGCATGTTCGAAATGGTTGGTAAATGCCCGCTGGCACAGGCGGTGTATCGCTGGGGACGGGGCAGACATGAAGGCGCGACGGACAAGCGCGCCACTAAATGAGGAGGCCGGACCACCGGCCCACGAGACGACAAATCAGCTACCCGCAAGACGAAAGGAGATGACCATGTCCCAGAACCATCCCGACCGTGGCCGACGGCGTTTTCTGCGCACCGGTCTGCTGGGCGTGGCGGCGGTGCCGCTCGCCGGTGGCCTGGTGACGCGCCGGGCCAGCGCTCAGGACGATATGCCCAGGCTGAGCCCGGACGACCCCGCGGCCAAGGCTCTGAGCTATACCCATGACGCCAGCACCGCCACGGGCAATGCGGCCTTCCAGGAAGGCGCTCACTGTGCCAACTGCCAGCTCTTCACCGGCGAATCCGGTGCGGAATGGGGCCCGTGCAGCGCGTTCCCCGGCAAGCTGGTGAACGCCCAGGGATGGTGTTCCGCCTGGGTCGCGAAGAGCTGAGCGCCAGTCAGACGCGTTGAGCGTCAAGGGGATGGGCGAGTGCCCATCCCCGTCTGGACGAATCAGTGACGATCATGGCCGCCGGTATCCCCGGCGGGTACTACCTTCCCCGGGTTGAGGGTGCCCTGAGGGTCGAGTGCGCCCTTGATCGCGCGCATGAGCGCGACCTCCTCAGCGGACTTCAGCCGCGCGACCTCGGCGGGCTTGAGCTGGCCGACGCCATGCTCGGCGGCGAACGAGCCGTCCAGCGTCGCGACGATGTCGTGGATCAGCCGGTTGAACTCGTCCCAGCGGTCGAGGAAGTCCTCACGGGCCATCTGCGGTGGCTGGCTCAGGTTGAAGTGTATGTTGCCGTCACCGACGTGACCGAACGCGCAAGGGCGTATCCCCGGCAACCGCTGCCGGGCGGCTGCATCCGCGCGTGCGAGGAAGTCGGGGATGGCCGGCAGCGGCACCGAGACGTCGTGCTTGATGCTGGCTCCTTCGTGGCGCTGGGCGGCGGGGATACTGTTGCGCAGTGCCCAGAGCGTGTCGCGCCCGGCATCTTCGTCGGTGATCCGGTAATCGCGGGCCAGTGACGGCAGCTCCGGGAGCGTCCCTTCCAGCATTCCTCGCAGGTCGTCGTGGCGTCGGGAGCTGGTAACGTCCAGCAGGACGTACCAGGGCCACGGTTGTGGGAACGGGTCGCTGCAGCCCGCGCCGTGGCGGAGTGAGAACTCCACGGGGGTGCGCCCCATCAGCTCGAAGGCGGTGAGGCTGTCGCCGGTAAGCGCCCGCAGCTCGGCGAGTAGACCCAATGCCGCCGATGGGGTGTCCAGTGCGACCAGGGCGGTGGCACGGTGCCGGGGGCGGGGGTGCAGACGCAGGACGGCGGCGGTGATGATGCCCAGCGTGCCCTCGGAGCCGACGAACAGGTCCTTGAGATCGTAACCGCTGTTGTCCTTGCGCAGGGCGCGCAACCCGTTCCAGACGCGCCCATCGGCGAGGACGACTTCCAGGCCGAGCACAAGCTCACGGGCGTTGCCGTAGCGCAGCACGTTCATGCCACCGGCGTTGGTCGCCAGGTTGCCGCCGATGCAGCATTCGCCGGCGGCGGCGTAGTCGAGGGGAAACAGCCGGTCCGCGCCGGCGGCTGCGGCTTGCACGTCGGCGAGTGTGCAGCCCGCTTCGGCCACCAGGGTGTGGCCCAGTGGGTCAATGGCGCGTATGCGCCGCAGACGTTCCAGGCTCAGCACGATCTGATCGCCGCTGGCGTCCGGTGCGGCGCCGCCGCACAGGCCGGTGTTGCCGCCCTGGGGAACGATGGCCACACCGGCGGCGGCGCACCGGCGGACCGTTTCGGATACCGCGCGGGTATCCGCCGGGCGCACCACCGCCCGGCAGCGACCTTTGAACAGACCCCGGCGTTCACGGAGGTACGCCGCCGTTGCGGCCGGCGTGGTGATCACGGCGTCGTCGCCCAGGACGTTCTCCAGCTCATGCACCAGTGCGTCGACGCCATCAGTCATGGCGCAGCCACCAGCGCACGGCCGCGAGTAGCGCGGCTGTCAGCCCGAGTGTGAGGCCGGCAAGCTCGGCGGCCATCGGCCCGAACAGGTCGGGGGCCTTCATCAACGTCGTCATGAGCGATTCCTGGTAGTAGAAAAACCACTGGTGCCCGGAGGGGAAAGCCCATTCGTGCAGCCGCGCGAACCAGCCGCCGTCACCGGCATCGAAGGCCGCCACCGTCAGGCCGCCGCCGACGGCGAGGGCGAGGCCGCCACCGGCCGCGAGCGCCCGCCCGCCGGGCACGTGTCCCGCCCGCCGCAGCCAGGTAACCGCGGCGAGCAGGCACAGGCCCGCGCCTATGGCAGCGCGTTGAAGCAGGGAGACCCAATCGGCGACCAGACGCAGGTGCGCGATCTCCGGGGGACGCAGTAACGCCTCGGCGGTCGCGTTCGGTGGCTGGTAGCGCAGTGTCTCGAGACCTTCGCCGCCATGGTTGATGGCGGTCACGATGTCGCCGAACAACGCCTGGTGCTGCTGTGGCGTGAGAGTCTCGAAACCGCTGCGGTAGCGGTTCTGTGGCCCGTACTCGGCGATGTGGGCCTGAATGTCGAGAGCTCCGTAGAGGGCCGGATAACCGAAGTCGACGAGCGATAGCAGTTGCCAGGCCACGCCCGCGGCCGCGAGCAATGCGGCGGGGGCGACGGTGGCACTGGCGATTGCGGTGAGCAGGCGGTGGCAGCGCACGGCGTCGAGCATTCGCTCATTGTACGCCGTGACGGCGGGCGCACGCAGGCGCACGGTAGGCCTCCGGTGACGCTGGCCGCCGTGGTGTCACCCTGCAGTGATTCGCCGTCATACCTGTCCCTGTCCGGTGTCGCGGCCCTTCGCCCCGCCCGGCTCCGGTGGCGCCGGGCGCTCGGAGACGCGGCGAACGTCTCTATTGCCCGGCGTCGTCCGCCGCCTCTGCCTTGTCGTCGAGCGGGGCGCTCAACCCGCGTCGGGCGCGCTCGTTGCGGGAGACGCTGCCGGCGAGCCGTCCCAGCGCCTCCACCGCGAGGGCGTCCCCGGATGCGGCGGCACGGCGTATCCACGCGAGCGCTTTGTCGGTGTCCTCGGCCACGCCCTGGCCATAGTAGTACATGTAGCCCACGGCATACTGGGCGCGGGGCTGGCCGGTGGCCGCTGCGTCGCGCAGGGCGGGGAAGGCGCGATCGAAGTCCCCATCGAGCCAGGCCTGACGGGCCTCGGCGATCTCCGGGGCGGTGCCGCCGTCCTGGGGCGCCGTGGCGCAGCCGGCGAGGATCAGGGACGCGGCGAATGCCGCGAGTGCGAAACGCTTCATATGGATCTCTTGTCGGTTACTTCTTCACAGGCCCTACCGCTTGCGGGCGAGGGTGACGCCGTCGGCCACCGGCAACAGGCAGAGGTCGATGCGGGCATCGTCGCGCAGGCTCCGGTTGAATGCGCGGATCGCGCGGGTGTCCTCGTCCTGTCGGGTGGGGTCGCTCACACGGCCGTGCCAGAGGGTGTTGTCCACTGCCGCCAGGCCTCCGGGGCGCAGGAGCTTGAGGGCGCGTTCGTAGTAGTCCGGATAGCCGCTCTTGTCGGCGTCGATGAACACGAAATCGTACTGGCGGGCGCCGCCGGCGTCGAGCAGTGTGTCCAGGGTATCCACCGCCTCGCCGATGCGCAGATCGATCAGCTCGTCCACGCCCGCCTGACGCCAGTAACGTTGACCGACATCCGTCCACTCGCGACTGTGGTCGCAGGCGACGAGCACGCCGTCGGCGGGCATGGCCAGCGCCATCGTCAGCGCGCTGTATCCGGTGAAGGTGCCGATTTCTACCACTCGTCGGGCGCTGGTGAGGCGCACGAGCATCGCCAGCAATGCCCCCTCCTCGGGGGCGATCTGCATGCCGGACTGCGGCAGGCGCGCGGTTTCGGCGCGCAGCGCACGCTGGATGTCGTTCTCGCGAACGCCCTCCGAGAGCAGGTACGCGAGCAGGTCGTCGGACATCCCGATGGTACGATTGCTCATGATGCGGTAAACCTCCCTGTGGGCCGGCGGTGATGCCACCCGGGACAACAGGATACGCGAAGTCCAATGGACGCTAACTCAACAGAGCCACGGAACGGCGTCAAGCCGCTTCGGGTCATCCAGATCAGCGACACGCATCTGTTCGAGGACGAGACCGCCCGGCTTGCCGGCGTGGCCACCGACGCGAGCGCGCGGGACGTATTCGAGGCCGCACTGGCACAGGCGTGCGGCGTCGATCTCGTCGTCGTCACCGGCGACCTGGTCCACGACGGCAGCGTCACCGCCTATCGGCGCCTGCGTGACCGCCTGCGCGCCGCCGGTGCCCCGGTGCTGGTGGTGCCAGGCAATCACGATGGCCCCGATGTGATGCGGCGGGTCTTCGACGACGGGCCGGTGCGCTGGTGCGAGAGCTGCCGTGTCGGCGCCTGGCAGGTGGAGTCGTTGAACTCCCATCGCGGCGACGATCCCGGCGGCAGCCTCGGGGAGGCGCAGTTGGAGGCTTTCACGCGGCGGTTGGCGGCCGGTAGCGGGCCGGTGCTGACGCTGGTGCATCATCCACCGGTGGCGCTGGGGGCGCCGTGGCTGGACCGCATCGGCCTGGCGGACGGCCCGGAGTTGGTGGACCGGCTCGCGGCGAGCGGTCGGCCGGCAGTCGTGGTCTGGGGGCATGCCCATCAGGCATGGGCCGGGGGCGACGAGCGGTTGCGTTTGCTGGGCGCGCCGTCCACCTGCGTCCAGTTCGCCCCCGGGTGTGCGGATTTCACACTGGATACCCGCCCGCCGGGCTGGCGGTGGCTGTCGCTTTACCGGGACGGTGCCGTGGAAACCGGTGTGGAACGGCTGCCGGCAGGCATGCACGCGGCGGCGATGGATTGTGGCGGCTACTGAGTCACGGTCGTGGGAGACGACGTGCGGCACCATACGGTGAACCGCAGGGTTGCGCAGGCTGCGCCATGGTAGCGGCGCGAGGCAGGAGTCAGCAATGAGCGAGGAACCGCGGACGAGCGGGCGGGACGACGAGGTGGCCCGTCTCCAGGCGGAGCTCGAGGAGGCGCGGGCGCGCGCCGAGGAAGTCGCCGCCTACTACCGGGGTGAGCTCGAAGCGGCGCGCCGCCGGGCGGAGGACGAGGCGGTACGCATCCAGGCCGGCGAGGCGGGCCGGCGCAAGCGCGCAGACGAGGCGGTGGCGCGTCTGAAGGGCGAGCTCGCCAGTGCGCGGCGCGATGCCGAGCATGCGCAGCGTCGTTACGAGGAGCTGCATCGTCATCTCGAGGAGATGGAGCAGGCCAATGCCCGTGACGGTGCCCGCGAGCAAGAGGCCGCACGGGCGGCGTGGCGAACCGCCGAGGAGGAGGTGGAACGCCTCGATGGCGAGATCGCTGCGTTGCAGCGAGAGCTCGAAAGCGAGCGCGCGCATCGCCGGCAGCAGGATATCGAGCGCGAGCGGCTGGTGGAGGAGCACCGGCATACCGAGGAACGCTGGCGAGGGTTGATGGCGCGGCTTCGCCGCGGGTTCAAGGCGTCCGAGCAGCGTCGCCGGGCGTTGGAGAACGCCGTCGCCGAGGCCGAGCAGCGCGCACGCGAGGTCGCTGCAGCCGATGAGCAAGCCGGCCGGCGGCCGGCGTTCGCGCCGGTGGATGCCCGGGTGGAGGTGGATCCGACCAAAGGGTGGGGCAGCCTCACCATCACCGAAGGCGAGGATCTCTCCGACGAATTCATGCTGGTCGAGGCCGATCAGTCCATTCGCGAGGCCGCCGACGCCAGACCGGGGGACGGGCAGGGGCAGGGCGCGCGTGCCGATGTCTCCGAGGAGGAAGCGGAGACCCTGCTCATGGAGCTCAACGTGGACCGGCGCATGGCCGAGCGTCGCGCCGAGCCCGCCCGCGCCGCGCCGACGGCACCGGCCGACGGTGGTGCAAGCTTCCGACCGCGCGATCCCCGCCCCGTCCGTCCGGCGCCTGCGCCGGCGGGCCCGGCACGCACGCCGGAGCGTACCGGCGGCAGCCTGATGCCGTGGCTGGTGGCGGCCGGCGTGGTGGGTGTTCTGGCGGTCTTCGCCCTGGTGATGCTCCTCTAGTGCAAAGTCCAATGGTCAAAGTGGCAAGCGCACAGCCGCTTGGCGTTACCGTCGACGCTTTGGTTCCTGCGTCAAGCGTTACGCAGGCCGAGTGCCGGAGGGTGGATGAAGCGCGAGCGTAATCCCTCTCCACGGGGCGTTGCGCGTCGCAAGTCTCGAGTTTCAGGTAGCGCGTGCGCCGTCCGAGCACCGGCTCCGGATCGCTTTCCGCTTTGAACGTGTGTCCATTGCACGGGTTGGAGTCGCCGGGGGCGCTCAGATCTCGATCATCTCGAAGTCTTCCTTGCCTGCGCCGCATTCCGGACAGGTGAAGCTTTCCGGAATGTCTTCCCAGCGCGTGCCGGGCTCGATGCCCGCCTCAGGGGCGCCCTTCTCTTCCTCGTAGATCCATCCGCAGACCACGCACATGAAGGCACGGTATTCCATGGTTTGCGTCAACCTCATCGGTGGGAAAAGGCCGCCAAGGGTACCCCCGCGCCGGCCGGGAATGAAGGGGGGCGCTGGCCGCGGTGCTCGGCGAGGCAGTAAACTGACGGGCATGCGGACTGCTGCGGCCATTAGTGGGCTATACGCCATCACCGATGCTGCGCTGCAGCCACCGGAGCGTCTGGTGGATGCGGTGGCGGCGGCGGTCGACGGCGGCGCCCGGGTAATCCAGTATCGCGACAAGGGTGACGATGACGCGCGCCGGCTTGAGCAGGCCCTCGCGCTGGCGGCTCTGTGCCGCGACCGTGGCGTGACGTTCCTGGTCAACGACGACATCCGTCTGGCTGCCGAGGCGCAGGCCGACGGTGTCCACCTGGGCCGCGACGACGAGGCGCTCGCTGCCGCCCGCCGTGAGCTCGGCGACCGTGCCGTCATAGGCGTCTCCTGCTACAACGAGCTCCATCGCGCCCTCGATGCCGAGGCGGCCGGCGCCAGCTACGTGGCCTTCGGCAGCGTGTTCCCTTCGCGGGTGAAGCCGCACGCGCCGCGCGCGGAGCTGGCGTTGTTGCGCCGGGCCCGCCAGCGGCTTCGCGTGCCGATCGTGGCCATTGGCGGTGTGGACGCGGACAATGCGGGTCTGGCCGTTGCCGCCGGCGCGGATGCCGTGGCCGTGATCAGCGCGGTATTCGCGTCGACGGATGTGGCTGCGGCTGCCCGTCGTGTGGCCGCGGTTTTCGAGTAGACAGCGCTGCGTGGCTCCTCTGCGGTGAGAGCGCGCGGTGGCGTGGGACATTCACCCCGATTTCAGGAAGCGAGACCATGAGCCGATCCTCCGAGTTGTTCGCCGAGGCCCGCAAGCATCTCGTCGGCGGGGTCAACTCCGCCGTTCGAGCCTACCGCTCCGTTGGCGGCGAGCCGCCGTTCATCCACCGCGGTGAAGGGCCCTGGATCGAGGACGTGGATGGGCGGCGTTATGTCGACTACGTCCTGTCCTACGGGCCGCTCGCCGTCGGTCATGCCCATCCGGAAGTGCTCGAGGCCGTGCATGCCACGGTGGCGCGGGGGTTGAGCTTCGGCGCTCCCACCGAAGGCGAGACCGAGCTGGCCCGCCGCGTGAAGGCCCTGGTGCCCTCCATCGAGCGCATCCGCATGGTCAACTCCGGTACGGAGGCGACCATGAGCGCCCTGCGCCTGGCCCGCGGTTTCACCGGGCGGGAGAAAATCGTCAAGTTCCAGGGCAATTACCACGGGCACGTGGATCCGCTGCTGGTAGAGGCTGGCTCCGGCGTTCTGACGCTGGGCATCCCCGGTTCGCCCGGCGTACCCGAGGGCGTGGCGTCGGCGACGCTGACCGTGCCCTTCAACGACATCGACGCCGCCCGTGAGGTTTTCGCCCGCTACGGCGAGGAGATCGCGGCGGTGATCGTGGAGCCGGTGGCGGGCAACATGAATTGCATTCCCCCCGTCCCCGGGTTCCTCGACGGGTTACGGGCGCTATGCGACGACGCCGGCTCGCTGCTGGTGTTCGACGAGGTCATGACCGGTTTCCGCGCGGCGCTGGGTGGCGCGCAGGCGCGTTTCGGGGTAACGCCCGATATCACCTGCCTGGGCAAGGTCATCGGCGGCGGCATGCCGGTGGGGGCGCTTGGCGGCCGCGCGGAGATCATGGCGTATCTCGCTCCGGAAGGTCCGGTCTACCAGGCGGGCACGCTCTCCGGTAATCCGGTGGCGATGGCCGCGGGCCTGGCCACGCTGGACGTGCTGACCCGCGACGGCGCTTTCGAGGAAGCCGAGGCAACGACCCGTCGTCTCACGGACGGACTGCGCGAGCGTGCCGCCGCGGCCGGAGTGCCTTTCACCACCAACCAGGTGGGCACGATGATGGGCTGGTTCTTCACGGAAGCGGAGGCGGTGCGAGGTTTCGCGGACGTTGCCGCCTGCGATGCCGAGCGCTTCAAGCGTTTCTTCCACGCCATGCTCGATGCCGGGGTGTATCTCGCGCCTTCGGCGTTCGAGGCCGGTTTCGTCTCCACCGTCCACGACCGAGTAGCCATCGACCATACCCTCGACGCTGCGGAGCGTGCCTTCGCCGCGCTGTAGAGGGAACCCAAGGGCAGGAAACAACCGCGGATGCAGGAGTGGATCGGACCGGTCCTCGACTGGCTGCAGGCGCACGCCGGCTGGGTCGGTCCGCTGCTGGGGCTGGTGGCCTTTGCCGAGTCCCTGGTCCTGGTGGGGCTGTTCGTCCCCGGTGCGGTGCTCATGTTCGCCGCCGGCGCGCTCGTGGGGACCGGGCACCTGGCGTTCTGGCCGCTGTATCTGTGGGCGGTGGCGGGGGCTATCGCCGGCGATGGGCTGAGTTTCTGGATTGGCCGTTACTTCCGTGGCGGCCTGCGGCGGCGCTGGCCGTTCACGCACCATCCCGAGATTCTGCAACGGGGCATGGCGTTCTTCGCCGCCCATGGCGGCAAGGGCGTGTTCCTCGGCCGGTTCGTCGGCCCGATACGCCCCATCATCCCGGCGGTGGCGGGCATGCTGGACATGCCCGCCTGGCGTTTTCTGTTGGTCAACGTTGTCTCGGCCATCGGCTGGGCACCGGCGTATCTGCTGCCCGGCGTGGTCTTCGGCGCATCGCTCGCGGTGGCCGCGAGCGTGGCGACACGCCTGGTCACGCTGGTGGTGGCGTTACTGGTGACGGCCTGGCTTTTGTGGCGGCTGCCCGGCTGGTTGCGGCCGCTGGCATCCCGCGCCGTCGCTCGTCTCGATCGGCGCTGGTGGTGGCTGTTGCGGGGGGTGCGTCACCGCGCCGGCCTGATGTGGTGGGCTGCGCTCGCCCTGCTGGTGGTGATGTGCGTGACGGCCGTGGCCCTGCCGGAGCCTTCGGCATGGGAGCGTACGCTGCTCGAGATTGCCGACGCCCACCGTACCCGGGCGTCGCGTATGCTGCTGTGGCTCATCACGCAGCTCGGCGGGACGCTGGCGGTGACCATGGCCGCCATGGCGGTGACGGCGGTGTTGCTGGCGTCGCGTCGCTGGCGCGCAGCCGGCGCTTACGCGGGCAGCATGGCGCTGGTCGTGGTATCGGGCTACGCGCTCAAGGCCCTGTTTGCCATGGGCCGCCCCAATGGCCTCACCGGCGAGGCGTTCGGCTACGCGTTCCCCAGCGGCCACAGTTTCGGGGTCACCGGGCTCGTCGTCGCAACCGTGGTTCTGGTGGCGCCGCCTGCCTGGCGGTCCCGGGGCGTGCTGCTGACAGCCGCGGTGGGGTTGGCGTGGCTGGTAGCGCTAACGCGTATCGGTCTGGGGGTGCACTGGCCGCGGGATGTCATTGCGGGCTTCGCCCTGGGCGCGGTGGGTGGGGGGCTGCTGGGGCTGCTCGGGCCTGCCCGTTGTCCGGAGTGGCTGCGCTGGCGGGTGCTCGCCACGGCGTCGGTGGCATTGCTCGCCGGTGCCGTCATCACCGGGGGGATTGGTTATCCGGAGCGCCTGGCGCGTTACCCGGTGGCCGAGGAGCGCTCCGTGCTCAGTGCGACGGAGGCCTGCGAGCTCGCCCTGGCGCCGCCCGCCGAGGCGGTCTGGCTGGGCGATGTCGCGGCGCTTGCCGTCGCTCTGGAGCGCGGCGGATGGCAGCCGGCTCCGGCTTGGGGGCTGCAGTCGGCACTGCGCTGGCTGAGTCCGGCACCGCAGGCGGATGCGTTGCCGATCTGGCCGCGGTTCGCCGCTGGCCGGCCGCCGGTGGGTACCTGGGTTCGGGCACAGGACGGCGCCGAGCGCACGGTCCTGTGGGTATGGTGGCGTGCACGCGCCCGTTCGGAGCCGGTCTATCTGGTGGGCGCGGAACGCCAGCGCCTGCAGCCGCGCTGGCCCGTGCTGGCCGTCACCCGCACGCCGGCGGATGTGCCTGACGGGCTGCTGGAGCGTGCCGGCCGGCTGTGCTCCCGGCGTCAGTCGTCCGGCTGACCCCACCGCGGGGCGAGCTGGTTCGCGACGCCGAGCTGGTCGAGCACCCGGGCGACCACGAAGTCCACCAGTGCAGTGACGCTTTCGGGCCGGTTATAGAACCCGGGGTTGGCGGGCAGCATGACCGCGCCCATGCGTGTGAGACGCAGCATGTTCTCGAGATGGATCTCGGACAAGGGGGTCTCCCGGGGTACCAGCACGAGCCGGCCGCGCTCTTTGAGCACTACGTCCGCCGCGCGCTCGATGAGGCCGTCGCTGGTGCCCGCTGCGATGCGCGCCAGGCTCCCCGTGGTGCACGGGCAGACAGCCATACGCGCCGGCGCGCCCGAGCCCGAGGCAACGGGCGCCGTCCACTCCTTGGCGCCGAAGACGGTCAACCCGCTCTCCGGCACGTTCAGGTGGCGACAGAGCGCGGTCGCCAGCTCGCGGTTGCGGCCGGGGAGGGCCAGGTCCTCCTCCATTTTCAGCACGAGCCGGCCGGCCTCCGAGATCAGTAGATAGACGCGCTGCTCCGCCGCCAGCAGGCTCTGCACGAGGCGCAGGCCGTAGGCGCCGCCGGAGGCACCCGTGATGGCGACGGTGATGGCATCGTCGATCATGCCGACCCCCGTGCGGCGTCACCCAGGGCCGCCAGCAGCCGCTCGTGGATGCCGTCGAAGCCGCCGTTGCTCATGACCAGCACGGTATCGCCCGGGCGCGCGTGGGCGACGATGCGATCCACCAGTTCCGCCACGCTCGCTGCCGTGTGGGCGCGCCTGCCCAGCGATGCCAGAGCCTTGTCCGGATCCCAGGGCAGGTCCTCGGGGGCGAGCACGAAGCTCGCCTCGGCGCTGTCCAGGCTCGTGGCCAGTCGGTGCTGATGGATACCCTGGCGCATCGTGTTGGAACGCGGCTCCAGCACCGCCAGGATGCGTCCGGATTCGCGCGTACGCAGGGCCTCGATGGTGGCGGCGATCGCGGTGGGGTGGTGAGCGAAGTCGTCGATCACCCGTACGCCACCCGCCTCGCCGCGAACTTCCAGGCGCCGGCGCACGCCGCGGAACCCCGCCAGTGCCTCGATGCCGACGGTCAGCGGCACGCCCACGTGCCTGGCGGCGAGTAGCGCGGCGGCGGCGTTGCGGGCGTTGTGTTGGCCGGCGAGCGGGGTGGCGTAGCGTACCGGTTTCGCCCCGTGAAGCCGCCAGGCGTCGGCGTCGGGCTCGATCCGCCAGTCATTGCCGGCGCCCGTGCCGAAGCGCGCGGTTTCACTCCAGCAGCCGAGCGCCAGTGTCTCGGCGAGTGCGTCGTCGTCGCCATTGGTGAGAATCAGGCCGTTACCGGGCACGGTACGCACGAGGTGGTGGAATTGCCGCTGTATTGCGGCAAGATCCGGAAAAATGTCCGCGTGATCGTACTCCAGGTTGTTCAGGACCAGGGTGCGGGGCCGGAAGTGGACGAACTTGCTGCGCTTGTCGAAGAACGCGGTGTCGTACTCGTCCGCTTCGATGACGAAGAAAGCGCCCGTGCCGAGCCGCGCGGAGCGGCCGAAGTTTCCCGGCACGCCGCCGATGAGGTAGCCCGGGTCGTAGCCGGCATATTCCAGGATCCAGACGAGCAGACTCGCGGTCGTGGTCTTGCCGTGGGTGCCGGCGACGGCAAGCACCCAGCGATCGCGCAGGACGCGTTCGGCAAGCCACTGGGCCCCGGAGGTATAGTCCATGCCGCTGTCGAGGACGGCTTCCACGCTCGGGTTGCCGCGGGAGAGCGCGTTGCCGATGACCACCTGGTCGGCCGCTGGCAGGGCGTTCGCCGCCCAGCCCTCGCGCACCGTGACGCCGGCGTCCGCGAGCATGGTGCTCATGGGCGGGTAGGCGGCGGCGTCGGCACCGGTGACCTGGTGGCCGCGCTCGCGGGCGAGCAGCGCGATGCCGCCCATGAATGTCCCGCAGATGCCGAGAATGTCGACGTGCATGTCAGTGCTCCGGTTCGTGCGCCGGACCCGCCGTTACGCGGCGCCGTGTGAGCGTAGCGCCTGCCGCATGACCGCGCCCGGCGGTGTGCGGTTGGCATTCGGAGATACTCGCGCGGCCATCGCCGGAGGTCTCGCCAGGCCGTTCATCGGTGTCGCCGCCCTAGGCATGCATCGCCTGCATGATCAGCCCGGAGCTCATTACGTAGCCGAGCGCCCACGCGAACCCCATGCCCAGGGAGGCGTCGAGCGCATTGCGCAGGATGTGGGCGATGATCACCAGATTCCAGATGATGAGTCCCGTGAGACCGAGCATGGTTGCCTGGGATTCGCTCCCGCCGAGCTCCAGCAATGGCAGCGATAGCGCGGAAATGACGCAGTCCGTGGCGAACAGCGCGGTCGCGCTCTGCACGAACCGTGCGGCGAGTCCGTGGAAGCGAAGCACCAGATACAGGTAGCCGGCGGCGAGCGCCATCGCAAGGATGAGGTCCAGGACCGGCGTGGGCGTGCCGGGCGGCAGCGCGCGCATGGTCGGGTAGCCGAGCAGCCCGCTTAGCGCCACGGCGATCGCGAGCAGCGTCGTGGAATAGGGGAGGTCCTGGGGGCCGCGGCGCAGCAGACAGATGTCGAGCACGGTGTGGCCGATGAGGTAGAGCGTTGGCATCCCTGAGTGACGGTCTCCGGGTATCGGGCGTTACGTTGAGTCGCGTCAGGGGCAGTGGCCGGCGTCAGCGCGTCCGCGGCGCGGCGCCCGCGGGAGACGGGATGACCGCACACGTGCGCGAGCAGACCGTTGCCAAGCCACTGGATTCCATGGCACTACCCCTGTGAATACCGGGTATTGCGTTGCAAAACGCCCATCCGGTTCCAAACTCACAATGGAGAGCATGGTAACCGTTCCGGCGGCGCGGTTTCACGTTCGCGCCGAGTCGACCGTTGCAGAGGGGACAGTCATGGCAGTCGAACGAATCCTTGCCGCTCGTATCCGTCACGGCTCGCTGTCGCTCGAGTACCCGGACGGAAGCGTTCGCCGCTATGGTGCAGGCGAACCTGCAGCGCGCTGGCAGATTCACGACCACAAGGCGTTGCCGAGAATCGCCGCCGACCCGGACTTCATGCTCGGTCAGACGTACATGGACGGTGCCTGGTCCACGCCGGATCTGTTGCGCCTGCTCCAGGTGCTGATGGTGAACTTCCCCGAAGGGCAGGGCGGGCGCTGGCGCCGGTTGGTCCAGCGGCTGCTGCGCCCCTTCCAGCAGTGGAACCGGCGGGCGGCCAGTCGCCGCAACGTCGCCCATCACTACGACCTGGACGAGTCGCTGTTCCGGCGTTTCCTCGACGAGGACATGCAGTACTCCTGTGCCTACTGGCCGCCGGGTGTGGATGATCTTGAGTCGGCGCAATACGCCAAGAAGGAGCTCATCCGCCGCAAGCTCCGTCTGCAGCCGGGACAGCGCGTGCTCGATATCGGCTGTGGCTGGGGAGGGCTCGCCATCCATCTCGCCGAGCACAGCGATGTGTCCGTGGTCGGCGTGACGCTTTCGCAGGAGCAGTACCGTGTCGCCCGCCAGCGCGTGGCCGAGCGCGGGCTCGACGGCCGGGTGGATATCCGCATGCAGGATTACCGCGAGGTGCCCGAGGAGTTCGATCGCGTCGTGAGCGTGGGAATGTTCGAGCACGTCGGTGCCCGTTACTACGATACCTACTTTCAGGGCGTCTACGATCACCTCACCCGCGACGGGGTCGCGCTGATCCATACCATCGGCCGGTCGACGCCGCCCGGTGTGACGAACCCCTGGATCGCGCGCTACATCTTCCCCGGAGGCTATATTCCGGCCATGTCGGAGGTCATGGCGGCGGTGGAGCGCCAGGCGCTGGTGAGTACGGATATCGAGGTGCTGCGGCTGCATTACGCCCAGACACTGGCGGCCTGGCAGGAACGCTTCCAGCGGGTGCGCGCCGCCGTGGCCGCGGAGAAAGACGAACGCTTCTGCCGCATGTGGGAGTTCTACCTGGCGGCGAGCGAGGCGGCCTTCCGCTGGCACGATCTGGTCGTCTTTCAGTTCCAGCTTGCCAGGGACCAGGCGGCGGTGCCGCTTACCCGCGATTACCTCTTCGCCCCGGAGGAGCGCGCCATGCTTTGGGACGTCGGCCGGTCGTCAGCGGGCTAGGTCCGCTTCCGGCTGCTGCTCCCTCACGGGCGTGCTCAGGCGGGCCCGCGTCGTCATAACCCGACACCGGAGCTGGCCGGTGTGCGGGGGTGGCGTCGTGGGTGCATTGCCCGGCACGAGCGCCTACACTTGCGCGCGTTTTCCGGCGCCCGCGGGTTCGGCGCCGGGGTCGGTCGCATCTGAGGGGAGCTAGCCATGAGCCGCAAGAACGCTTTCTACGCGCAGTCCGGCGGCGTGACCGCCGTGATCAACGCAACCGCCTGTGGGGTGATCGAGACGGCGCGACAGCATCCGGATCGCATCGGCACCGTCTACGCGGGAAGGGCCGGCATACTGGGCGCACTCCACGAGGAACTCATCGATACCGCCCACGAGAGCCCCGAGACGATCAGCGCATTGCGCCACACGCCGGCGGGCGCTTTCGGCTCGGCGCGCTACAAGCTCAAGGGCCTGGAGGACAACCGCGCCGAGTACGAACGGCTCATCGAGGTCTTCGAAGCACACGATATCGGCTATTTCTTCTACAACGGCGGCGGCGACTCCCAGGACACCGCCCACAAGGTCTCCCAGCTCGGTGACTCGCTCGGCTATCCGATTACCTGTATCGGTATTCCCAAGACCGTGGACAATGACCTCCCGGGTACCGACACCTGTCCCGGCTTCGGCTCGGTGGCCAAATACATCGCCGTGTCCACGCGCGAGGCCGGGCTCGATGTGCGTTCCATGGCGGAGACCTCGACGAAAGTCTTCGTGCTCGAGACCATGGGCCGGCATGCCGGCTGGATCGCCGCCGCAGCGGGTCTCGCCCGCGAGGAGGACGGCGATCCGCCTCACGTCATCCTGCTGCCCGAGGTCGCCTTCGACCGCGAGCGTTTTCTCGCGCGGGTGCGCGAGAGCGTCGAGCGTTTCGGCTACTGCGTGGTGGTGGTTTCCGAGGGCGTGCGCACGGCGGACGGGACATTCCTCGCCGACCAGGGGAGCAAGGACGCTTTCGGCCACACCCAGCTCGGCGGCGTGGCGCCGGTCGTGGCTCAGATGATCAAGGACGCGCTCGGCTACAAGTACCACTATGCGGTCGCCGACTACCTCCAGCGCGCGGCCCGCCATATTGCCTCCGCCACCGACGTGGAGCAGGCCTATGCCATGGGACGGGCCGCCGTGGAATTCGCGCTCGCCGGGCGTAATGCGGTGATGCCGACGATTCGCCGGCTCGCGGATGCACCCTACCGCTGGGAGGTGGGCGAGGCGGAGCTGGCGTCCGTCGCCAACGTGGAAGCCAAGATGCCGTCAGAGTACATCAGCGATGACGGGCTCGACATCACCGACGCCTGCCGGCGTTACCTGCGCCCGCTGATCGAAGGGGAGGACTACCCGCCCTACCGGGACGGACTTCCGGATTACGCGCGCGTACAGGGTGTGCTCGTAGACAGGAAATTGCCCCCGTTCAAGGGCTGAGGGCGCGTCCGGCGCATGCCGGTCCGACGGGCGGTATGCGCGGGCTTGGCCATGCGCGCGCGCTGCCTCTATAATCGCGCTCCAGATTCGGTGCGCTGCAACACGCGCGTTCGGGATGGGAGCGGGCCATGGCGATGAACGCTGCGCGGCTGAAGGAAGAAAACCGCCGGTACCGGGGTACCGGCGGCGTGAGCGAGCGCAATCGCAGCGACGGTTTCGCGCCTGCCTTTCTCGACAGCGAGTCCGGCGCAATCCATCCTTCCTGCCTGGCCGACGGAAGCCCCGCTCCCTGTCACTGCCTGGATGGCTTGCCGGCGCCGCTGGTTACCGGCCGCGATGCCAGTGGCCGGGTCGTCGCGGTGCGCTCGTGCGTCGTCGCCGGCTTCGTGCGTGACGGTGTGTTCTATACACGTGAGCAGGCTGCGCGTGCCGTCGCCATTGCCGAGTGCGGGCCATAACGTCCTTATTGGGGTATCCTCGCCCCATGCCTTGGATTCAGATCGGATTCGACATACCCCGCGAGCGCTTCGGGCTTGCCGAAGCGGTACTGGAGAGCGCCGGTGCGCTGTCGGTGACCAGCCGTGACCCGGGTGACGAGCCCGTGCTCGAGCCTGCTCCCGGCGAGCAGCCCCTGTGGTCGCGGGTCACCGTGATCGGCCTGTTCGATGCCGATATCGACGTTGCCGGCGTACACGCGAACGCGCGTGAGGCGCTCGGCGAGGACCCGGCCGGCTGGTGGGCCGAGCCACTCGCCGACCGCGCCTGGGAGCGGGCGTGGATGGACGGCTACGAGCCGATGCGCTTCGGCGAGCGGCTCTACGTGGTACCGAGTCATCAGTCTCCACCCGATTCGGAGGCAGTGAATCTGCACTTAGACCCGGGACTCGCATTCGGCACCGGCACGCACCCGACCACATCGCTCTGCCTGGAATACCTGGACGCGCATCCGCCGGTGGGCGAGCGTGTGCTCGACTACGGCTGCGGCTCCGGCGTGCTCGCCGTGGCGGCGCTGCTTCTGGGGGCCGGCGAGGTCGAGGGCGTGGACACCGATCCCCAGGCGCTCATTGCGAGCCGCGAGAACGCGCGCATCAATGGTGTCGCCGAGCGCCTGCGGGTGCGCGAGGTGGGCGTGGACCCACCCGCACCGGCCGATCTGGTGCTGGCGAACATCCTCTCGGGCGTGCTCATCGAGCTCGCCCCGCGACTCATCGACTGCTGCCGCCCGGGCGGTCGTCTGGTTCTCGCCGGCGTGCTCGAGGAGCAGGCGGATACGGTGCGGGCGGCCTTCGCGCCCGCGATCGAGCTTGTCGTCACGCCGCCGCGGGATGGCTGGGTTCGCCTGGAGGGTCGACGGGAGATCGCATGAGCGAGCGCCCGCCCATGCAGACACGGTGCCCCGGGTGCGGGACCGTTTTCCGTGTCACCGAGCATCAGTTGCAGGCCGCCGGTGGCGAGTGCCGCTGCGGGCTCTGCGGCCGTATCTTCGATGCTCGGCCGCATGGCTATCGGGCGTCGCCCCCGCCGGTCGAGCCGGTGGAATCGGTAGAGCCGACAGTACCCGACCCGGCGTTGGAGCCGGCGGAGGTGGCCCCGGAACCCGTGTCGGATGACTCCGGCGAGCCTCTGTATGAGCCGGTCGGCGTCGAACCCGTTCACGTCGAGCCGTCGGTGGGTTCAGCGCCGCCCGAGGCCGGCGGGGGCGCCGTTGCCCCCAGCGTCGAGGATCCGGATTTCGTCGAGCTCTCGTCGGCACCCTCCCGCCGGCGCTGGCCGTGGGCGCTGGCAGCCGTGCTGCTGGTGGTGGCACTGGCGGGCCAGGTTGCCTGGTTCCAGCGTGACGTGCTGCTTGCCGATGCCCGGGCGCGGGGGTGGGCCGAGGTGGCCTGCGAGTGGTTTGGCTGCCGGGTGGGCCTGGTCAGCCGGCCGGAACAGGTGGCGGTCGTCGAGCGAACTCTGGAGCCGGAGACTGCGGACGCCCAGCGGCTGCGGTTCACCGCGCGCATCGTCAACCGTCACGAGACGCCCATCGCCTGGCCGCAACTCGGCCTGCGACTGCGGGCGCTCAACGGGCGTATCGTCGGCGAACGCTGGTTCGCACCGGGTGACTACCTGGAAACGCCCCCCGGCCGTGGCGGGATGCCCGTGGACGAGCCGGTCGCGGTGAGGGCGACCGTCGCTGACCCTGATGGACGCACCCAGGGGTTCGAGGTGGAGTTCCGCTGATCCAGCGCCCGCTTTAACGCGTTGGGGTATACGTATATTATCGATAGACTCTGCGCCCGCCGCAGCGGCGGCCACCCAACGCCAACCACCGTATTGCGCATGGAAGAACAGGCCACACAAAGACAACAACCCGCAGAGGCAGGGGAGGATTCCGCGCCTGCCCGGCGTGGTGTCGGTCCCATCCGGGCGTGCGTGCGTGAGGCCCTGGAGGACTACTTCCGCCAGCTCGACGGCTATCACGGGGCGGGGCTTTACAAGATGGTGCTCACCGAGATGGAAGTGCCGTTGCTGGAGGTCGTCATGCGCGAGTGCGGCGGCAACCAGACGCGTGCCTCCGAGGTACTGGGCATCAATCGCGGTACCCTGCGCAAGAAGCTCCAGCACTACGGTCTGGACGATTGATCCCCCGGCCCGTTTCACCTCGGTTGCGGTGACGCGCCGCCGCCGGGCCGCGGCTTGCGGTGCCCTTCCGACAAACGGTGCCGGCTTTCCCGGCGCCGCACGCCCGGCGTTGCGCCCGGCCGTCCGCAGATCGCTGCCTCGTTCGCTATAATACGCGCCCCTTGAGGCAGCCACCGAAGGACACAGCCCGATGCCAGCAGCCGCAGAGCTCAGGCCGGTGCGCCGGGCGCTGATCAGCGTCTCGGACAAGACCGGCGTCGCCGATTTTGCGCGTGCACTCGCCGCGCGCGGGGTCGAGATCCTCTCTACGGGCGGCACTGCCCGCCTGCTTGCCGAGGCCGGCGTGCCGGTCATCGAGGTCTCGGACTTCACCGGCTTTCCCGAGATGATGGACGGGCGGGTGAAAACCCTCCATCCCAAAGTGCATGGTGGCTTGCTCGGACGGCGCGACGTGGACGATGGCGTCATGGCCGAACATGACATTCGCCCCATCGACGTGCTGGTGGTCAATCTGTACCCGTTCGAGCGCACCGTCGCCGCCGAGGATTGCAGCCTGGAGCAGGCGGTCGAGAACATCGATATCGGCGGCCCTGCGATGGTTCGCGCTGCGGCGAAGAATCACGATGGCGTCGCCGTGCTTACCGATGCCGGCGATTACCCGAGTCTGCTCGACGAGCTCGACGCCAACGACGGCCTCACGGCGGCCACGCGTTTCCGCCTGGCGGTGAAAGCATTCGAGCACACCGCCCGGTATGACGGCGCCATCGCCAACTATCTGGGTCGGCTGACCACCGGTGAGCCCCGGCCGGCGGCGTTCCCGGCAACGCTCAATCGCCAGTTCCATCGCGTTCAGACGATGCGCTATGGCGAGAACCCGCACCAGGGCGCCGCTTTCTACCGCGACCCGGCCGAGACCGAGGCGTCGGTGACCACGGCGCGTCAGCTCCAGGGCAAGGCCCTGTCGTATAACAACATCGCGGATACCGACGCGGCGCTCGAGTGCGTGCGTGACTTCGAGGCGCCGGCGTGCGTAATCGTCAAGCATGCCAACCCCTGCGGTGTCGCCGTCGGCGAAACTCTGGAACAGGCCTACGAGCGCGCTTTCGCCACCGATCCCACATCCGCGTTCGGCGGCATCATCGCTTTCAATCGTGAGCTGGACACCGCCGCCGCCCGAGCCATCGTGGATCGCCAGTTCGTGGAGGTGATCGTCGCGCCCGCGGTCGCCGACGGCGTCGCGGAGATCGTGGCGCGCAAGAAGAATATCCGCCTGCTCGTCTGTGGCGACCTGAATGCCGCCCCGGGGCGGCGCCTCGATTACAAACGCGTGCGCGGCGGGCTGCTGGTGCAGGACGCCGACGATTCCCTCCTGCCGGCGGGCGAGACGCCGCGTGTGGTCACCCGGCGCGCTCCGGACGCCGATGAGCACGACGATCTGCTGTTCGCCTGGCGCGTGGCGAAGTACGTCAAGTCCAACGCGATCGTCTATGGCCGTGACGGGCGAACCCTCGCGGTCGGCGCCGGCCAGATGAGCCGGGTGGACAGTGCCCGCATCGGCGTGCGCAAGGCAGCGGACGCCGGCCTGCCCCTGACCGGGGCGGCGCTGGCCTCGGACGCGTTCTTCCCGTTCCGCGACGGTATCGATCAGGCCGCCGAGGCGGGTGTACGGGCGATCATTCAGCCCGGTGGCTCGGTCCGGGACGATGAGGTCATCGCCGCCGCGGACGAGCATGGCATCGCCATGCTGTTCACGGGAATGCGCCACTTCCGCCACTGATTGGCCGAACGCAACGCGAAGGAGCGAAGCGATGAACGTACTCGTGATCGGCGGCGGTGGCCGCGAGCATGCCCTGGCGTGGAAGCTCGCTCAGTCACCCACCGTGGAAGCGGTCTACGTCGCCCCGGGTAATGCCGGCACGCGCTTGGAGTCCAAGGTGCAGAACGTTGCCATCGGCGTGGAGGACGTGGCCGCGCTGGTGGATTTTGCCCGTAACGCCGAGGTGGGGCTCACCGTGGTCGGGCCCGAGGTGCCCCTGACCATGGGCGTGGTCGATGCCTTCGAGGCCGCGGGGCTGCGGTGTTTCGGCCCCACCCGCGATGCGGCGGAGCTGGAGGGTTCCAAAGCGTTCGCCAAGGCGTTTCTCGCCCGCCACCATATCCCCACCGCGAGCTATCGTGCCTTCGACGACGTTGACGAGGCGCGCGATTACATTCGCGCCCACGGTGCTCCCGTGGTGGTGAAGGCCGACGGCCTCGCCGCCGGCAAGGGTGTTACCGTGGCCATGACCGTTGACGAGGCCGAGCAGGCGGCCGAGACCATGTTGAGCGGCCAGGCTTTCGGCGGTGCGGGAGACCGGATCGTCGTCGAGGATTTCCTCCAGGGGGAGGAGGCGAGCTTCATCGCGCTGGTGGACGGTGAGCACATTCTGCCGCTGGTTTCCAGTCAGGATCACAAGGCGCGCGACGAGGGCGATACCGGCCCCAATACTGGCGGCATGGGTGCTTATACGCCGGCGTCGGTGGTGGACGAAGCGGTGCATACGCGAATTCTCGAAGAGATCGTCCGTCCGACGGTCCGGGGGCTCGCGGCCGAAGGCCGCCGTTACACCGGGTTTCTCTACGCGGGCGTCATGATCGACCCGGAGGGGCGGCCACGGGTGCTGGAGTTCAACGTGCGTCTGGGCGATCCGGAAACCCAGCCCATCCTCATGCGTCTGCGCTCCGACCTGGTGGAATTGTGCAACGCCGCGCTGGACGGCCGTCTCGATCAGGTGTCCGTTGAGTGGGACCCCCGCGCCTGCCTCGGCGTGGTGATGGCCGCCGGCGGCTACCCGGGTGCCTATGGCAAGGGCGATCCCATCACGGGCCTGCCGACAGACGATGCGCCGGACGTGAAAGTGTTTCACGCCGGCACGGCCACGAACGATGCCGGTGAAGTGGTGACGATGGGCGGGCGCGTGCTGTGTGTCTGTGCTCTCGGCGATACCGTTGCCCAGGCGCAGCGCCGTGCCTATGAGCAGGCCGATCGGATTCACTGGGAAGGCGTTTACTACCGCCGGGACATTGGCCATCGCGCCCTCAGTCGCGAGCGGTAACGCGCCGGTGAGGACGCACCCGGCGGCTGGGTTGCAGCCGCCGGGTGTGCCGGTGCCGCCGGTTGGGCGAACTCCTGATGCCGCGGGCGCGACATGTGGTGCACTGCAGTATAGAGAGCTTGCACCTGCCACGGCAAGCACGCCGTGGTGCCGGGCAGTGGCCTCGGCGGCGGCTCAATGGGGGACGGGGCCGGTGGCGACCACGGCGCGGATTCCCGCGTTCCGGAAGCACGCCGGCGGCCCGGGCCGAACGGCAGCGCGTGCATGACGCCGCCTCTCTCCCGGCCACGGGCGACCCGGCAGGCGATCGTATTCACCAACGCAGCGGCCGGTCGTGCCCGCGAGGCGCTGGACGAAGGGCTTGCCGCGCTGGCGGACGCCGGGGTGGCGTATACGTGCCACTGGCCGGCGACGGCTGATGAGCTCCGCGCCGGTGTCACGCGGGCCCGCCGTGAGGCGGACGTCGTCGTCCTCGCCGGGGGAGACGGCACGGTCAACGCCGCGCTGCCGGCGCTGATGGGCACGGGCGCGCCCCTCGGTCTGCTGCCGCTGGGAACCGCCAACGATCTGGCACGCAGCCTCGGCCTGCCCATGGAACCGGCCGGTGCGGGAGCGGTGCTCGCCACGGGCCGCGTGCGTCAGGTGGATGTCGCGCGGGTCAATGCCCACCCGTTCGTGAACGTCGCCCACATCGGGCTCGGGGTGCAGGCCCGGGATGCGGCGCTGAATCCAACGGCCAAGCGTCGTTGGCGGGCCTTGAGCTATCCGTTGAGTCTGCTGCGGATGATCGGTCGTCTGCGTGCGTTTCGCGTCGAGGTCGTCGTCGACGGGCAACACTCGCGTATGCGGGCGTTGCACCTCGCCGTCGGCAACGGCCGATACTATGGCGGCGGCATCCCCGTGGACGTCGATGCCGACGTCGCCGACGGGCTCCTCGATGCCTATTGCGTGCCGCCACACGGCCCGGTAGGACTGGTCAGGGCGGCCTGGGACGTATGGCGTGGCGGTTCGCCCGGCAGTCCCGTGTGGCGGGAAACCGGGCGCGCGGTCGAGGTACGTACCCGCCGGCGGCGGCGTATCATTGCCGACGGGGAGCACGTGGCCTGGACGCCCGCGCGCTTCGAGGTGATCCCCGCGGCGCTCGCGGTCGTGGTGCAGCGGGACGGTGGAGGAAATGGCGAATGACTCTATGGCGCGATGAGGCTCTCGCGGCGGTCAACGAGGTGCTGACGCAGTGCGAATCCAATGCCCGTCATCATCGGTACTCGGCGGAAGTATTGGCGGCGCCGGCGTTAGCCGGTTCGCTGCAGCGCCTCGCCGCCGAGCGCGAGCGCATGGCCGAACAGCTCGCCTACCAGTTGCGTGCCCACGGCGATCTGCCGGACGCCTCCGATTCGGAGCTGGACAGCCTGCACGAGCTCGGTGATCGCCTGATGGCCCGTCTCGCCGCACGGGGTACCGCGGTGCTGCTGCGCGAGCGTGCCGAGGACGAGCGCCGGCTGGCGGCCGCCGCCCAGCTCGCCCTGGGTCATGCGGTACCGGGGGATGTGCGTCCCCAGCTCGAACATATCCGTGCCAGTGCCCAGCAGGCCGCGACACAGGTCGCCACGCTCGTCGACAGGGATGCGTGAGCTCAGGGAACGTGTTCGGTACCCGACGCGGGCAGACCCAGCCGGTATAGCAGGGGTTGCTGCGGCATCAGCAGGTCGGCAAGGGTGTAGCGGTCGAGGACATCCAGGAACGCCTGCAGCGCCTCGTCCAGGACACTCTGCAGTGTGCAGGCGCCGGTGAGCCGGCAGCGGTTCTCGGAGCCGAAACATTCCACCAGTTGCAGGTCGTTCTCCGTCTGACGGATGAGCGCGCCCAGCGCGACCTCCTCGGGGGGGCGGTTGAGTCGCATGCCGCCGTGCTTGCCCCGCAGCGTTTCGATGTAGCCTAAGCGGTTGAGCTCGTAGACCACCTTCATCAGGTGATTGCGGGAGATCTCATAACGCTCGGCGATCTCCCGTATGGTGGCGAGCTCGCCATCCTTGAGTCCGAGGTAGATGAGCACCCGCAGGCAATAGTCGCTGTAGAGCGTCAGTCGCATGGCCGTCTTCGGCGGTGTGGCATTCGCTGCAGTATGCCGCGTGCAGCGATTACCCGCTACCCGGTGGTGCCGTCATCGTGCCGGACGTGTGACGATGAACACGCTGACGCCTATCAGTACGGCGGTGACCGCTGCGCGCACCGTCACCGATGGAACGGTCATGATCATGATCACCCAGCTCCCGATGATGAGCACGATGGCCGTTCTCTTGGCCGCCGGTCGAATCGCGCGATTTCGGTGCCAGTCCTCCAGCGGTGGACCGAGACGGGGGTGTTCCCTAAGCCAGCGCTCCAGAGCCGGCGAGCCGCGGGAGGCCGCGTACGCGGCGAGCAACACGAACGGCGTCGTCGGCACCAGCGGGAGCGCCACGCCGATGCCGCCAAGCGCCACGCAGCCGACCGCGAGCGCCTGCCACGCTCGTCGTTGCCAGGCTCGGCCGGCAGGTTGGTTCGGATTCGCCGCCATGGTGTACAGGATAACGCCTCGCGGGCGTCGTTGCTCGTGCGTCGCCGAAAGCGCGAGCGAGTTGCACGGGCAACGTTGTGGCGGAGAGCCCGTGACGCGGCGGCGCATGTGTTTCGTATCCACGCGAATGCCGCCTTCCCTGGCGGCATTCGCGTACTGGCGTCACTCGAAATCGCCGCCCTTGAGAAACTGCAGGATACTGGAGAAATCCCGCTGGCCGTTGCCGTGGGTGCTGTGGGTGGTGTAGAGATTCCGCGCCACCGAGCCCAGCGGCGTGGCCGTGCCCGTGGCGGTGGCCATGTTCATGGCGAGCCCCAGGTCCTTGGCCATGAGGTCCACCATGAAGCCGGGCCGGTAGCCGTTCGACGCCGGCGCGCCCTCCATGACCCCCGGGTAGGGGTTGTACACCTGCAGCGCCCAGTTGCTGCCGGAGCTCGCTTTCATGACCTCCGAGAGCACCGCCGGATCGAGGCCGTGGGCCTCGGCCAGGTTGAGCGCCTCCGAGGTGCCGATCATGAGCACGGCGAGGAGCATGTTGTTGCACATCTTGCCGACCTGCCCGGCGCCGCTGGGGCCGGCGTGGAACACCGCCTTGCCCATGACCTCCAGCACCGGCCGGGCGTTTTCCACCGCCTGGGCGTCGCCGCCGCAGATGAACGTCAGCGTGCCCGCCTTCGCGCCGGCGACGCCGCCCGATACCGGGGCATCGACGAACGCTATGCCGCGCTCCCTGGCCGCCTCCGCCACCGCGCGTGCATCCTCGGCGGCGATGGTGGAGCAGTCCACCAGTAGCGTATCGTCGCTGACGTTATCCAGCAGGCCGCCGCCGTCCATGTAGACCGAGCGCACATGATGCCCGGCCGGCAGCATGGTGATCACCACTTCGGCGCCGGCGGCTGCGGCCACGGCCGAGTCCGCGCTCTTCGCACCGGCATCCGTGAGTGTGGCGACGGCTTCCGGAACGAGGTCGAATACGGTGACTTCATGGCCTGCCTGGAGCAGGTTGCCGGCCATGGGGCCACCCATGTTGCCGAGCCCGATGAATGCGATTCGGCTCATGACTCTCCTCCCCTCCGTGTAGGTTTCCGTATACGTAAACGAGTCTGGGCCGATGGCGTGAAAAAGAAAAGATCACGCAACGTCAATAGCCGGGCGCCGATGACGCGTTGTTGCGACAAGGGAAACGGCGCGTTGCGGCCGAGGGTGTTTCCGGCGCGCTCCCGAGCCCCCATATTTCCGGTTTCCATGACGTCATCCCGGAGACTCCCATGTCACACAACACTTCGAGCGCGTCTCGCCGGATCACGCGCGTCGTCCGCGGAATGCCGGCCAGTGACGGCGCAGGCGTGCGTCTGACCCGGATCATCGGCACACCGGAGCTCGACGCGGTGGACCCGTTCCTGATGCTCGACGAGTTCCGCTCCGACCAGGCGGACGACTATCTCGCCGGCTTCCCCGAGCATCCGCATCGCGGCTTCGAGACCGTGACCTACATGCTTGCCGGGCGCATGCGCCATCGCGACAACCAGGGCAACAGCGGTCTCCTGGGACCCGGCAGCGTGCAGTGGATGACTGCGGGGCGGGGGATCGTGCACTCCGAGATGCCGGAGCAGGCCGACGGGCTGATGTGGGGGTTTCAGCTGTGGGTCAACCTGCCGGCGGCGGAGAAGATGACCACCCCGCGCTATCTGGACATCGCCGCGGAGCGGATTGCCGCCGTGACGCCCGCCCCGGGGGTCACCGTGCGCGTGATTGCCGGGCGTGTGGACGATGCCGAAGGGCCGGTACGCGGCGTCGTGACCGACCCGGTCTATTTCGACGTGGCGTTCGAGCCGGGTGCCCAATGGTGCGCGAGCGTGCCTGACGGGCATGCGGGCTTCGTCTACGTCTTCGACGGTGCCATGGAGGTAGCCGCCGATGACGGGGCCCGGTCGGTGAGCCGTGGCGAGCTCGGCGTGCTGAGCGACGGGGCGGACGTCGCGCTCGCCAGCCGTGGTGGCGGTCGCTGCCTGTTGGTCGCCGGGCGCCCCCTTGGCGAGCCGGTCGCCCGCCACGGCCCGTTCGTGATGAACACCCGTGACGAGCTGATCCAGGCCGTCGAGGATTACCAGGCAGGCCGGTTCTGAGGCGGGTGCTGCGTTGCAGCAGTGCACGGCCGCAGTCGGCCTTCTATGGTTGCCACAGGTGGTGCGCCGATGACGGTACGCCGGTTTCGTGCCCACGTGCGCGGCGGGGAGGACCCTGGCGATGGAGATGGAGCAACGACGGGAGCTGCCCTTCGACCGGACCACCGTATGGGCGTCGCTCAATGATCCCGTGGTTCTGCGCACGTGTGTCCCCGGCTGCCAGGGCATGGAGCCGCTGGACGAAGGTAGTTACGAGGCGCTGGTCAGCACCAGGATCGGGCCGGTGAAGGCCCGCTTTCGAGGGCACATCTTCATCGAGAACGCGCGGCCGCCCGAGGCCTACCGGCTGCGCTTCGAGGGCCAGGGTGGCGCCGCCGGCTTCGCCAAGGGTGCGGCGGACGTGGCACTCGCGGAGACGGATACGGGCACGGAGCTGGGCTACCGGGTGGATGCCACGGTGGGTGGCAAGCTGGCCCAGGTGGGCTCGCGTATCGTGCTGGGCGCCGCGCGTAAGCTCGCTGACGAGTTCTTCGACAACTTCGAGGCCCATCTCCGTGGTGAATCGATCGAGCCCGCCACCGCCGGCGGGGTGTCCAGCGCGGGTGCCGTCGAGGAGCCGGCGGCCGCCGAGTCGCCGGAGTCCGCGCCGGTGAAGGGCGAGGCGCGGGCGGACGAGGATGCCCCGGCAGAGACCGCCGGCGAGAAGGGTGGCTGGCGTTTCTGGCGCCGGCGGAAGTAGCGGCGGGCTTGCGCTGCGTCGGGCACCGTCTACCTTCGGAGTACAGCTCTTCTCAGAGGCTTTGTCATGGCCGCGCGGATCGGCCGGCGCACGCGAACACCTCCGAGAAGCGTAGGAGACGGCGTCATCGCCCCGGCGAGGCGCCACGCAGCCAGGCAGAGGCGCCCCAGAAGCGTCGGCCGAGCCAGGAGGAGTCCCGCCCATGAAGGTTTCGCTCACCGTTAACGGCCAGGTGGTAACGCGGGATGTGGACCCGCGCACGACCCTGGTCGAGCTCCTGCGCAACCACCTTGCCCTGACCGGCACTCACGTCGGCTGTGACACCGGCCAGTGCGGTGCCTGCACGGTCCATCTCGACGGCCGGGCGGTGAAGGCCTGCAGCGTGCTGGCCGGACAGGCCGAGGGGGCCTCGGTCACCACCATCGAAGGGCTCTCCGACGGCGACGGCGGGTTGCATCCGATGCAGGCGGCGTTCCGTGAGTGCCACGGCCTGCAGTGTGGCTTCTGCACCCCGGGCATGGTCATGGCCGCGGTGGATCTGGTTCAGCGCCACCCCAGGCCCGACGAGACCACGGTCCGGGAGGGACTCGAGGGCAACTACTGCCGCTGCACCGGCTACCACAACATCGTGCGCGCCGTTTGCAGCGCCGCCGAGCGCATGGGGGGTGGTTGAGATGAGCCAGTCGAGTATCGGTGAGCCCGTTCTGCGTCGCGAGGACGAGCGCTTTCTCCGCGGGCAGGGCCATTACACGGACGATCTCCACTTTCCCGGCGAAACGCATGCCTGTTTCCTGCGTTCACCCCACGCCCACGCGCGCATCCGCGGCATCGACACCACCGCGGCGAAACGGGCGGAGGGTGTGCTCGCCGTCTACACCGGCGACGACCTGGCCGCCGACGGCGTCGGCGGTATCCCCTGCGGCTGGCAGATCACCGACATCAACGGCGAGCCCATGAAGGAGCCACTGCATCCGGCGCTCGCCCAGGGCAAGGTGCGCTACGTCGGCGATACCGTGGCCGTGGTCATCGCCGAAGGATTCTGGCAGGCGAAGGACGCCGCCGAGCTCATCGACGTGGATTACGAGCCGCTCGAAGCGGTCGTCTCGCCCACGCGGGCGCTCGCCGACGGTGCGCCCCGCGTCCACGACGAGCTCGCCGACAACTGCTGTTACGTCTGGGAGATCGGCGACCGGGGCGCGGTGGACAGTGCCTTCGAGAGCGCTCACCACGTGACCACCGTGGCGCTCACGAACAACCGCCTGATCCCCAACGCCATAGAGCCTCGGGCGGCGATCGCCATGTACTCGCCCGGCGAGGCGCGCTACACGCTCTACACCACCAGCCAGAACCCCCATGTCACGCGGTTACTGATGAGTGCCTTCGTTCTCAACGTGCCCGAGCACAAGGTGCGGGTGGTGGCGCCGGACGTGGGCGGAGGCTTCGGCTCGAAGATCTTCCATTACGCCGAGGAGGCGGTGCTGACCTGGGCGAGCCACAAGGTGGGCCGGCCCGTGCGCTGGACCGCGGAACGCTCGGAGTCGTTCACCAGCGACGCCCATGGGCGCGATCACGTCACCCGCGCGGAGATGGCGCTGGACGAGCAGGGCAATTTCCTCGCCATGCGAACCCGCACGACGGCGAATCTGGGCGCCTACCTGTCCACCTTCGCCCCGAGCGTGCCCACGATCCTCTATGCGACGCTGTTGGCGGGTCAGTACCGCACGCCGCAGATTCACTGCGAGGTCACCGCGGCGTTCAGCAATACCGCTCCCGTGGATGCCTACCGCGGCGCCGGTCGGCCCGAAGCCACCTACGTCGTGGAGCGTTTGGTCAGCGCCTGCGCCCGGGAGATGGGGATCGATCAGGCCGAGATCCGCCGTCGCAACTTCATTCCCACCGATGCCTTCCCTTACCAGACACCGGTGGCCCTCAACTACGATGTGGGCGACTACGAGGCGACCCTGGATGCGGCCATGGCGCTCGCCGACGTGGCCGGCTTCGAGCAGCGCCGGGCCGAGGCGAAGACCCGCGGGCGCCATCGTGGCATCGGCTATTCCACCTACATCGAGGCCTGTGGCCTCGCCCCGTCCAACATCGCCGGCGCCCTGGGGGCGCGGGCAGGGCTGTTCGAGGCCGGCGAGGTGCGTCTGCACCCCACCGGCAAGGTGACCGTGTTCACCGGCTCACACAGCCACGGTCAGGGCCACGAGACCACGTTCGCGCAGGTCGTCGCCGATCGCCTGGGGCTGGCGATCGACGACGTGGAGATCGTCCACGGCGATACCGACCGCGTGCCCTTCGGCATGGGAACGTACGGTTCGCGCTCCCTGGCGGTCGGCGGCTCGGCGATCATGCGCGCGCTCGACAAGGTCATCGACAAAAGCCGCAAGATCGCCGCACACATGCTGGAGGTGGATGTCGCCGACGTGGAATACGATGATCACGGCACCTTCCGCGTGGCGGGCACCGACAAGACCCTGTCCATGCCCGAGGTGGCCTTCTCCGCCTACGTCCCCCACAACTATCCACTGGAGACGCTGGAGCCGGGGCTCGACGAGACGGCATTCTACGACCCCACCAACTTCACCTACCCCGCGGGCAGCCACATCTGCGAGGTGGAGGTGGATCCCGACACCGGGCGCGTGGAGATCGTGAACTTCACGGCCGTGGACGACTTCGGCAACGTCATCAACCCCATGATCGTCGAGGGCCAGGTTCACGGCGGCGTCGCCCAGGGGATCGGCCAGGCGTTGCTGGAGGGCTGCGTCTACGACGAGGACAGTGGCCAGCTCATCACCGGCAGCTACATGGACTACACCCTGCCGCGGGCCGATGACCTCCCCAGCTTCCGGGTGGATACCCGCAACACACCGTGTACGCACAACGCGCTGGGCGTGAAGGGTTGCGGTGAGGCCGGGGCCATCGGTGCGCCCGCGGCAGTGGTGAACGCGGTGATCGACGCGCTCGCGCCACTCGGGGTGAACGATATCGCCATGCCCCTTACGCCCGTGCGTGTATGGCAGTCGATCCGGCAGTCCGCCTGAGCGAGGAGCACACGATGTACGCGTTCGAGTTTCACCGCGCCCATGACATCGACGATGCCCTCCAGCGCATCGCCGCCGATGAGGAGGCCCTGTTCCTCGCGGGCGGACAGACGTTACTGCAAAGCCTGCGTCAGCGCCTCGCCATGCCTTCGGCACTGGTCGATCTGGGCGGGCTGAAGGCGCTCACCGGCATCGAGCGCGACGGTGACGAAATCGACGTGGGGGCCATGGCGCGGCACGCCGAGGTGGCCGCATCCGCCACCGTGCGGGACAGCATCCCTGCGCTCGCCACTCTCGCCGGCGGCATTGGCGATCACCAGGTCCGAAATATGGGGACCCTCGGCGGATCCATCGCCAACAACGACCCCGCCGCCGACTATCCCGCGGGGGTGCTCGGGCTCGGCGCCACGGTGGTCACCACCCGTCGCGAGATTCCCGCGGACGACTTTTTCACCGGCATGTTCGAAACGGCGCTGGAGGGTGACGAGCTCATCCTGGGCGTGCGATTTCCCGTGCCCGGGCGGGCCGGCTATGTGAAGTTCCCGCAGCCGGCGTCACGCTATGCGCTCGTCAGCGTCATGGTGGCGCAGCGCGGCGACGAGGTGCGGGTCGCCGCCGCCGGTGCAGGCCCTTGTGTGTTTCGGGTGCCGGAAATGGAACAGGCCCTGGCGGCGGACTTCCGCCCCGAGGCGCTGGACGGCATCGCCGTCGACCCCGCCGGCCTCAACGAGGACCTCCACGGCACCGCCGAGTACCGGGCGCATCTCGTCGGGGTGATCGCGAAGCGCGCCGTGGCCGAGGCGGTGAGTTCGTGAAAGAGGAAAGTTTCAAGTAGCACGTTCAAAGCGGGGCAGGCACGGCCGTGCCGAACGGGCGAGGTGCCCGTTCCGGGGTTCGGGTTTCGCGTTCCGCGTCCCGCGTCCGTGAAGCGCCCGCCCAACGTCGAAGCGGACACTTGCGTCTCGAAACTTTCGACTTTTTGCTGACCACCCGAAACCCGAAACCCGAAACCCGAAACCCGAAACCCGAAACCCGAAACCCGAAACCCGAAACCCGAAACCCGAGACGATCCCCGATGGCGAACCGCCACGACTCGCCCGATTCCATCGACGCCGTCCAGTCCCTCATGGAGGCCGGCGACTACATCGCCGACCGGCGTCTGGCGACCGCCGTGTTCCTGGCGCTGCGTCTCGGGCGTCCCCTGTTTCTCGAAGGCGAGGCCGGCACCGGCAAGACCGAGGTGGCGCGGGTGCTGGCCGACCGGCTCGGCCGGCGGTTGCTGCGGCTGCAGTGCTACGAGGGCCTCGACATGGCCTCGGCGGTCTACGAGTGGAACTATCAGCGCCAGATGGTGGAAATCCGCCTCGCCGAGGCGGGGGGCGTGGTGGATCGCGAGCGGCTCGCCGAGGACATCTTCGACGAGCGCTTTCTCATTCGCCGGCCGCTGCTGCAGGCCCTGGAGCCGGCGCCGGGCGGGTCGCCGGTGCTGCTCATCGACGAGCTTGATCGTACCGACGAGCCCTTCGAGGCGTTCCTCCTGGAAGTGCTATCGGACTATCAGGTGAGTATTCCCGAGATCGGGCCGGTGCGCGCCGAACGCCCGCCGGTGGTGATCATCACCTCCAACCGCACGCGCGAGATCCACGATGCCGTCAAGCGCCGCTGTCTGTACCACTGGGTCGACTACCCGGACGCCCGGCGCGAGCTGACCATCGTCCGCCGCCGGGCACCGGAGGCCGCGGAGCGGCTGAGCGCCCAGGTGGTCGCCTTCGTCCAGCGCCTGCGCGAGATGCCGCTTTACAAGCTCCCCGGCGTTGCCGAAGCCATCGACTGGAGCCAGGCGCTCGCGGCGCTCGACCGCGTGAGCCTGGACCCCGACGTGGTTAGCGAGACGCTGGGCGCCGTACTCAAGTACCAGGAGGACCTCGAGCGCCTCGACGCCCGGGAAATCGAGACACTGCTCGAGCAGATCAACGCGGAACTCGCCGATGCCCATCACGGCTGAGGGCCACGGGCGGCTCGCCGAGAACGTGGTGCACTTCGTGCGCCTGCTGCGCGCGAGCGGGTTCGCCCTCGGCCCGGAGCGCAGCCTGGATGCCCTGGCCGCGTTGGAGGCGGTAGGGCCGTCGGATCGCACCGCCGTTCATGCCGCGCTGGCCGCTGTGCTGGTGCGGGACCGGCGCGAGCAGCCGCTGTTCGACCAGGCCTTCGCGCTGTTCTGGCGGCATCCGCGCCTCACCCAGCGCGCCCTGAAGCGTCTCGCCGAGCGCGCGGCAGGCGGCGGTGTCGACGCGCCGGGGCGAACGCCGCCGCGGCGGCTGGCGGATGCCCTCGCCACGGGCGCGACGCCGTCGGATCCGCAGACCCGCGAGGACGACACCACCGAGGCGTGGAGTACGCTCACCTGGAGTGACGAGGAACGCCTGCGCCACCAGGACTTCGAGACCATGAGCGCCGCTGAGCTAGCCGCCGCCCACCGTGCCATCGCCCGCATGCCACCGCCGGTTCCGGCGCGCCCGACGCGCCGTCTGCGTCCCCATCGTCGCGGCGCCTTGCCGGATCCGCGGGCAAGCCTCCGCGCGAGCCTGCGCAGCGGCGCACCGGGGATCGAGCTGCGCTTCCGCCAGCGCGTCCGCCGTGATCCGCCGCTGGTAGTACTGTGTGACATTTCCGGCTCCATGAGCCAGTACACGCGCACCTTTCTCCATTTCCTGCACGCGCTCATGCAACACCGCGAGCGCGTGGAGGTGCTGCTGTTCGGGACACGTCTGACACGCGTCACCCGTTTGCTGGCGAGCCGCGACGTGGACGAGGCGCTCGCCGCAGCCGGCCGGGCGGCCCCCGACTGGTCCGGCGGCACCCGCATCGGGGAGACGCTCGGCGCGTTCAACCGGCAGTGGGCGCGGCGGCTCATGGGGCAGGGCGCAGCCGTGGTGCTCCTCACCGACGGTCTCGATCGCGATGCCGGCGCGCAGCTCGCCCAGGAAGCCGCGCGCCTGCATCGGCTTGCCCGGCGGGTGATCTGGGTGAATCCGCTGTTGCGCTGGTCGGGTTTCGAGGCGCGTGCGGCGGGGGTGCGCGGATTGCTGCCCCAAGTGGACGAGTTCCGGCCGGTGCATAATCTCTTCAGTCTCGAGCAACTGGCCCGTGCGCTTGGCGGAGGACATGGCGAAGGCGAACGCGACGACCTGCGGGCTGCTGCTCGCCGGGGGAGAAGGGAGGCGCTTCGGCGGTGACAAGCTCATGGCAACGCTGGTTGACGGCACGCCGGTAGCCGTGGCCACCGCGCGGCGGCTGATCGCCGGCGTCGGTCGGGTGCTCGCCGTCACCCGCCCCGGCCGCGGGGCCCTGGTGGCGGCGCTTCAAGAGGCCGGCTGCGAGGTCCTGGAGACAGCCGACTGCGAACGTGGCATGGGCGCGAGCATCGCCGCGGGGGTACGCGCCAGCCCGGACGCCGGCGGTTGGTTGATACTGCCCGCGGATATGCCAACGGTATCAGTGTCGACAATTACTGTAGTCAACGACTGCGTCGTACATGGTAGTCTGATCACACGGCCGGTGTATGACGGCCGGCCCGGGCATCCCGTGGGGTTTCACGCCTCACTGGGAACCGAGCTTGGCCGGCTCGACGGGGATACCGGCGCGCGCGGCATCGTCGCGCGGCATCGACAGGCAATGACGACCGTCGCCGTCGTGGACCCGGGCATACACACGGACGTCGACACGCCAGGCGATCTCGCGCGGCTGACGGCGGGAGGAGAGTGATCGTGACGCAAGACTGGCTGGAGGTTCTCCGAAACCTGCGTGAACGGCGCCAGGCCCATGCACTGGCCACGGTGATCGAGACGCAAGGCAGCGCTTCCGCCAAGACCGGCTCCAAGGCCGTCATCGACACCGACGGCCGGCTCGTTCACGGCTGGGTCGGGGGCGGCTGCGCCGAGTCCACGGTCTGCCAGGCCGCGCTCGCCGCCATGCGCGAGGGCGAAGGCCGGATCGTGGAGATCGACCTGAACGACGAGGTGCTGGGGGTGGGCATGCCGTGCGGCGGTCATATGCGTGTTTTCGTGGAGCCGGAGCTGCCGCGCCCGGTGCTCTGGATCATGGGGCACGGCCGGGTGGCCGAGACCCTGTGCGCGGTCGGCGACCAGGTCGGCCTCGCCGTGCGCGTGAGCGACGCCACCGTCACCCGGGACCGTTACCCCGCCGCCGACGAGCTCATCACCGACGACCCCGGCTACGACCGGCTGCAGCCAGCGGGAGAGGACTTCGTCGTCATCGCCACCCAGCACAAGGGCGATCACCTCTCACTGGATCGCGCGCTGGAATCGTCCGCGCGCTACATCGCCCTCATCGCCAGCCGCAAGCGCGCCGCCCTGGTGCTCGACTACCTCCGCGAACGCGGCCGCGACGACGCCGCCATCGCCCGCGTACGCTCCCCGGCCGGCATCGACATCGGCGCCCGCACCCCCGAGGAAATCGCCCTCAGCGTCATCGCCGAAATCGTACAGGTCCGCCGCGGCGGCAGCGGTGCGCCGCTGGCGGAGCCGACGGGGGAGACACCAAAGGAAGAGCCCACCGCCGCCGGTAGTGGTTCGCGCGCTGGCGGAACGTGATTGCGCACCCAGGAGCGAACTCCCAGGTGCGAGTTGAAAGTGGCAAGTGTCAAGTTTCAAGTGGTGCGAGGCGGCCTCGGTGCAATGCGCCGGACCGCCGGGGCACGGCGACTCGTGGCGCCTGAAACTCGAAATTCGGAACCCGGATCCCGCAGCAGTCGTAGGTCGGCGAGCGCGCAGCGCTGGCCGACAGGCCGGGGGCGGTTGGGTCGATTGCTAAAGGCAGTCGCCGGGCTGGTCGTTAATCCGCTCCATTACCATCCGTTATGCAAATGCGTAGAGGCCGCCAACGCTCTACGCAGGGCAATGGCAGGGGCGGAGCGTGAAAGCTCAAGCGTTCGACGGTTTCATCCAGACGCCGGGTGATGCTCCAGGTTACCAAGCGGTCGCCTGGGTAGTGGGCGCGTATGACAATGCGTTGGTCGGTATCGAGGACAATCTCGGCGTCGGTAGCGGGTTGCGCGGGCCTTTGTAGCGCCCACGCCCACGCCCACGGCACTTGCTCCGGTTCCGACACCGCTGTCCGCGCGAGATCGTCGGCATCAAATCCGATACCTGCGTCTTGGCTGCGGGTAATAGCGGCCGAATCGAGCCGTGGCGGCTGGGTAGCGGTGACGTAATATCGGGCGACGGCCCGGGTGTCGTCGACATAATGCGCCCGCCATTCAGCCATCCAGGGACGTGATGGCATGATGCCTATCGCCTTTGGCGCGGAGTCGACGCGAAACGCGAATGACCGGCGAGGCACCGCGATGCGCACCTCCCAGGGGGCGTGGCCGGCCTGCAGCACCTGGTGCCAGCGCTCGACTGCTCGCTGGACCTGCTCAGGAGGCGGCAACAGGCGCGCCGGTGCCGGAAACAGAAAGGGACCTAGCACGATCCCGAGCACCCAGCCGGCGGCAAAGCTCCACGCCGTGCCGGCGCCCGAACGCTGGCGGCAGAACCGGTACACTACACCGAGAACGGATACCGCCAGTAGCGTCGCAAGGCTGTTGCGGACGGCGACGAAGTCCACAACATAGGCGCCGAAGCCTTCGCCCCGTTCCGCCCACCAGTAGAAGGCGGCAAGACCGATTAGCAGCCCGGTGCTCAATGAAAAGAGAAGAAGGCAGCGCGATTGCCGCCTTCTTGATCGGAGGAGCCTCACGTTTGCTTTTTCCGAGGGCTAACGCTGCTCCCGGAGCGCCGCTTGAACCTCATCCGCCAAAGACAACAACCTGTCGGCGACGTCATGGGGAATTACCCTGCCGCGAAGCACCCTTACGTGCATGGAGAACTTGGCCATATTGAACTGGGCGGTAATGAATGCACCACGGTCGATAGCGGCCCGCACAGCTCGAAGCCGGACTCCGAGGGCGGTGCGAATACCCCATGAGATAGGGGCCTCTTCGACTTCCCGTTGGAGTTTCGCCAACAGCCCCGACAGATCGGCTTCGCATTCCACGAACTCACGGCAACTGTACGCTCGTGTGTTTCCGAGCCTCTCGGAGAAGGCTGTGGCGCGCGAGTTGAAATTGGGATAAATCAATGCGTTACCAATTCGGTAGGTGTCGGGTCCCCGACGATTGCATAGACCCGTCACGATATGCATTATGGATGGGTCGCGAGGTTATGCATGCGTTGATTGAAGGCGTCGGGGGAGAAGCCGGGTGAACATTCGACTGCACAAAAACGCCACGACCACGCCG